>NZ_JBEOSP010000003.1:0-260403 GCF_040303105.1 Kitasatospora sp. NPDC096128
AGCGCACCCTGCGCGATGCCCACCGCCTGCGCCGCGATCGTCACCCGGGTGTGGTCCAGCGTCCTCATCGCCGTCGCGAAGCCCGTGCCCTCCGCACCGATCATCCGGTCCGCCGGGATCCGCACATTGTCGAAGTACACCTCACGCGTCGGCGAACCCTTGATCCCCAGCTTCTTCTCCGGAGCCCCGAACGACACCCCCTCGTCGCCCTTCTCCACCACGAACGCCGAGATCCCCTTCGAACGCATCGAAGGGTCGGTCACCGCCATCACCGTGTAGAAATCCGACACACCCGCATTGGTGATCCAGCGCTTCACCCCGTTCAGCACCCAGAAGTCACCGTCGCGCACCGCCCGGGTCTTCATCCCCGCCGCGTCCGAACCCGCCTCCGGCTCCGACAGGCAGTACGAGAACATCCCCTCGCCCCGCGCCAGCGCCCCCAGGTACTTCGCCTTCAACTCCTCCGAACCCGACAGCTGCACCGGCAACGACCCCAGCTTGTTCACCGCCGGGATCAACGACGACGAGCCGCACACCCGCGCGACCTCCTCGATCACGATCACCGTCGCCAGCGCGTCCGCCCCCGCACCACCGAACTCCTCCGGCACGTGCACCGCGTGCAGATCGTTGCCCGTCAGCGCGTCCAACGCCTCCTGCGGGAACCGGCCCTGCTCGTCCACCTCCGCCGCGAACGGAGCGATCTTCGCCTCGGCCAGCGAACGCACCGCCTCACGGAGCATCTCGTGCTCCTCGGAGATGCGGAAGAGATCGAAGTCAGCCGCCCCTGCGCTGCCCGCCATGATGCCTGCCTCGTCGTCCAGTGGCCGACGCAGACCGTTGTCCGATCGGCGTCGGATCCGAGTCGAATCGCGGTTAACTACCGTTCAGTAGAGATCCTAGGGCTCCGACCTGCGGCTGCCTAGCGTCCTCGGCGAGCGGGCGACCGGTACCGACCCGGGCGGGGCGGATAGCATCAGGGGCACCCTGTACTGGCCGAACCCGCAACTCAAGGGGAACCCGTGACCCTCCGCATCTCCGTGATCGGCACCGGCTACCTCGGCGCCACGCATGCCGCCGCGATGGCCGAGTTCGGCTTCGAGGTGCTGGGTCTGGACATCGATCCCGAGAAGATCGCC
Organism: Kitasatospora sp. NPDC096128; assembly: GCF_040303105.1. Classification (NCBI taxonomy): domain Bacteria; kingdom Bacillati; phylum Actinomycetota; class Actinomycetes; order Kitasatosporales; family Streptomycetaceae; genus Kitasatospora; species Kitasatospora sp. NPDC096128. The sequence continues at coordinate 1,137 of NZ_JBEOSP010000003.1, forward strand.
ACGCTCACCGCGGGCCGGGTCCCGATGTACGAGCCGGGCCTGTCCGAACTGCTGCTCAAGCACGTGGCCGGGCACGAGGGCTCGACCGGGCGGCTGCGCTTCACCACCTCCGCCAAGGAGGCCGCGGAGTTCGCGGACGTCCACTTCGTCTGCGTCAACACCCCGCAGCGCAAGGGCGAGTTCGCCGCCGACATGTCGTACGTGGACACCGCGATCGACGAGCTGGCGCCGCACCTGACCCGGCCCGCCCTGGTGGTCGGCAAGTCCACCGTCCCGGTGGGCTCGGCGGCCCGGCTGGCCGAACGGCTGGCCGCCCTGGCGCCGGTCGGCGCGGACGCCGAACTCGCCTGGAACCCCGAGTTCCTGCGCGAGGGCTTCGCCGTCCAGGACACCCTGCGGCCGGACCGGATCGTGGTCGGCGCCCACAGCGAGCGGGCCGAGCGGCTGCTGCGCGAGGTGTACGCGGAGCCGATCGCGGCCGGGGTGCCGTTCCTGGTCACCGACTACGCGACCGCCGAGCTGGTGAAGGCCGCGGCCAACTCCTTCCTGGCCACCAAGATCTCCTTCATCAACGCGATGGCCGAGGTATGCGAGGCGGCCGGCGCGGACGTCACGCTGCTCTCCACGGCGCTCGGGCACGACGAGCGGATCGGCCGCAGGTTCCTCAACTCCGGCCTCGGCTTCGGCGGCGGCTGCCTGCCCAAGGACATCCGCGCGTTCATGGCCCGGGCCGGCGAGCTCGGCGCCGACCAGGCGCTGACCTTCCTGCGCGAGGTCGACTCGATCAACATGCGGCGTCGCTCCCGGATGGTCGAGCTGGCCCGCGAGCAGTGCGGCGGCGGCTTCCTGGGCCGCCGGGTCGCCGTTCTCGGCGCCGCCTTCAAGCCCGACTCGGACGACATCCGGGACTCCCCCGCCCTCAACGTGGCCGCCCAGATCCAGCTCCAGGGCGCCCAGGTCACCGTCTACGACCCGAAGGCCGTGGACAACGCCCGCAAGATGTTCCCGTCCCTGGCCTACGCCGGCTCCGCCCTGGAGGCCGCCGAGGGCGCCCACGTCGTCCTCCACCTCACCGAGTGGGCCGAGTTCCGGCAGCTCGACCCGGCCGAGCTCGGCGCCGTCGTGGCCGAGCGCCGGCTGCTCGACGGCCGCAACGTCCTCGACGCCGAGGCCTGGCGCGCCGCCGGCTGGACCTACCGCGCCCTGGGCCGCCCGAGCTGACCCCCGGCTCCGCTCCGCCGGCACAGCCCACACCGCCCGCCCCGGCTCGCCCGGGGCGGGCGTTTTGCGCCCGGGTGCCATGTGAACGCGTTCAATTCGTATGCGAAGATCCCCGGACGAGCGATACGGAGAGACCGGGGATTCTTCATGCGCAAGCGGTACCAGTGGCTGATCGGCGCCACCGCGGCGGCCGCCGTCCTCGCACCCGTGGCCTACGCCGGATACGGCCTGGCCGACTGGGGCGGGGCCGGATTCCGGCCCCGCCCCTGCCTGCCTCTCCGAATTCCAGGTTGCCTCAGGTGTGCGGGCGCTCCCAAATAACGGTGCCACCCGATCGAACCGATGCGGGAACGAAGACCCCACCGGACTTCACATTCAGATGCCACCCATTACTGAATACCACTCGCAGCGCGCCGCTCTTGAAGCCGACAGCCGATAGGACGCTAGCGCCCACAGTCGCCTGAATCTGCCCTTCGTCAAGCTGGTCGAGCCTGGCGGGGCGCGCACCCGGAGCCGTTACTGGACCTTCTGTCCACAGAGCGCCCCAGCCGACCGCAATCTCACCGAACGGCTCAAGCGCAAAACGAAGCTCGTCACCCCAGGCGATTTCGACCACACGGTGCCCCCGCAGCGGGAGGACTCGTCGATCCGCGAGTTCATCAGTTTGATCCGACATGTGCACCACTATTCCTCTGGCAGGTGGTCAAAGACATTCCCAATACTATCGTCAGCCGGGCTGCCATCAGGAAGCTTCGGATATACTTCCCCAGTACTCGTATCAACGACAACGTCAGGATTCTTATTTCCGCCTATGCCGCGCCATTTTGACTCGTTCTTCACTGCATGAATTGCAAGTTTAATATCTTTTCGAGAATACCCCAGTTCTTCGCCGATAGCGCCCTCGTTCGACTTGTAGGATCGCGGGACCCCACCGCTGCCACTACTGCCACCACTACCGTCGGAGTTCATGTTGACGCGGTCCGGACCGGCCGCGTCATTGGCGATGTTCGACGCGCCCATACCCATCAAGCCGACACCAGTCGCAATGGCCCCAGCCGAAACCACGTTCGCTGGCACGCCAATGACGGCGCCAACCCCAGTGGCGTCCAGTGCGACTCCAAGCACCTCGCCACCGGCGCCGAGCGTAGCCAGCGCGAGGCCCCCAGCCATCTCGGCCACGGACCCCGGATCGTGCGCCATGGCGTTGCCAACCGAGGCCAGGTCACTCAGCGCTGCCTCGCCGAAATCCATGGCCAAATTCCCGGCATCGGAGAAGAAGTCACCGATATCGTTGCCCAACTGCGACCAGAACCCCGGCTTCGGGGGAGCCAGGTCACGCGCTTTACCTATGATGGCAGCGGCGGTACCGGCGGCCCCAGCAAGTTGATTTCGGGCATTCGCCAACTTGTCGCGAGCGTCCTGCTGGTTCGCTTCGCCGGCGCTCCATAGCCTTATGGCGTCAGTCGCCTCACCCTGCGCCCAATCCAGAGTGGATGCGTAGCTGTCCAGGGCATTGGCAGCATTGTGGAACGCGTCGCCGGCCTGTAACCACTTCCCCGGTTGGCCGTGAAATACCTTATGGAACGCGTCAGCAGCCTCTCCGCTCCACCCGTCACTGGTGTTGATGCGACTGAGGCCTTCACCAGCGATGTGAAGAAAATCGCCATACTCTCGGAGCGCCGACTCGGTATGGGCTATCGACCCACTATCTCCAGGAACCAGCGCCTTCGGATCATTGGTTTTCCCAAGATCTGCCACGGCTACTTGACCCCCGGATCATTCCCGTTTTTCTGCAGGATTCCGTTGAGATCTCCGTGCGCGGCCTGTTCTGCATCGCTATAGGCCTTCACGCTGGCCGCTAATCTCACCGCGATCTCTTGGCCATCTTTCGCAAGATTGTCGACACCGCGCTGCCACCGGCCGAGAAAATCACCCAGCGTACTGGCCAGGTCGTGATTACCAAGCGCCGACTCGTCATGTGGGATATCGCTCACACGCTGCTTGGCGGCTTTGCTGATCGTTCCATTGACGCCTGCAGCTGCCTCCCGTAACGCATGGAGGTCAACCCGATACCCTTCAGCCATTTCCACCCCCGTGTTCCGGCCGCTGAACCGTCTCGCTTATCAAATCATCAGCTCATCCACGCCGCAAGCACTCTGCGTGCGGGTTCGGTAACAGGACTGCCGACTGTGGCCGAGAATCCTGCACGCCACCGCCGAGTCGAGCGGCGCCTCCAACACCTGAGCGTCCGGCCAGGTACGTCCGCCCGGTCCTGACCACAGGGTTCGGCGTCGAACGGCGCCCTACATAGACCAGGAGGCTTGCCAGTTGGAGCGCAACTGGCAAGCCTCCAAAACTCGCAAGATCTATCGGCCCCGGCTTGCCAGGCCGAGGCGGGGAATCTCGATGGCGGGGCACTTGTCCATCACCATCGAGAGTCCCGAGGCCTGCGTGCGTTCGTACGCGGCTTCGTCGATCACGCCGAGCTGGAACCAGACGGCCTTGGCACCGGTGGCGGCCGCCTCGTCCGCAACCTCACCAGCGAGGTCGGACCGGACGAAGACATCCACGACGTCGACATCGAAGGGGATGTCCGCGAGGGACGCGTACCCCTTCTCTCCGTGCACGGTCTCGGCCTTCGGGTGCACCGGCACGATGCGCTTGCCGAACCGCTGCAGGACCTCGGCCACGCCGTAGGCCGCCCTCCGCTGGTTGGACGAGAGGCCCACGATGGCCCAGGTGTCGCCCAGTTCGGTGAGGATCTTGCGGACCGTCTCCGGGTCGCCGTACATGCCCTGCCTCCTCGCAGCCGGATGCCGAGAACTCACCTCACCCCAGCGCCATCGCTCCCCCGGCCATTCCCTGCTGACGTCTGCGCTGGTCGACCCGCCAGGTCGATATGAAATCGGATGGCACCTGGCGTAACCGTCCCGGTCGACGTGGTGGATGTCTTCGTGAACAGCGCGTTGGCCGGGGAGGTGGCCGACCAGGCGGTGGCGGTCGGGGCGAAGGCGGTGTGGTTCCAGCTCGGGGTCGTCGACGAGGCCGCGTACGGGCGGGCCCGGGCGGCCGGGGTCTCGATGGTGATGGACAAGTGCCCGGCCATCGAGATCCCGCGGCTCGGCTAGGGTCAGCCGTCGAGCTGGGCGATGGTCGCGATGGAGGGCCGGCGGGTGGTGCGCAGCGTGGCGGCGACCGACTCGGCGTCGCGCAGGACGCGGACGGCGTTGTGCCAGGTGAGCTTGGCCAGGTCGGCCTCCGACCAGTGGCGGCCGAGGAGTTCGGCGATCAGGTTGGGGTAGCCGGCCACCGAGTCGAGGCCGGCGGGCAGGAAGGCGGTGCCGTCGAAGTCGCCGCCGATGCCGATGTGGTCGATGCCGGCGACCTCGCGCATGTGGTCGAGGTGGTCGGCGACGGTCGACGGGGTGGCGATCGGGCGCGGGTGGGCGGCCTCGTAGGCGCGCTGGCGCTCCATCGCGGGCGGGGTGGTGTCCAGCGGGTGGAAGCCGTGGGCGCGCATGTTCTCGTCGGCGGCGAGGGTCCACTCGATGGCGGCGGGGAGGATGAACTTCGGGACGAAGGTGGCCATCGCGACGCCGCCGTTGGCGGGCAGCTGGGCGAGCACGTCGTCCGGGATGTTGCGCGGGTGCTCGCAGACCGCGCGCGAGGAGGAGTGCGAGAAGACCACCGGCGCCTCGGTGACCCGCAGGGCGTCCCGCATGGTGTCGGCGGAGACGTGCGAGAGGTCGACCAGCATGCCGAGCCGGTTCATCTCCCGGACGACCTCCTCGCCGAACGCGGTCAGCCCGCCGGCCACCGGCTTGTCGGTCGCGGAGTCGGCCCACGGCACGTTGTCGTTGTGGGTGAGGGTCAGGTAGCGCACGCCGAGCTCGTACAGGGCGCGCAGGGTGGCCAGCGAGCAGTCGATCGAGTGGCCGCCCTCGGCGCCCATCAGCGAGGCGATCCGGCCCTCGGCGCGGGCGGCCTCCATGTCGGCGGCGGTACGGGCCAGCCGCAGCCGGTCCGGATAGCGCTCGGCCAGGGCGTGGACGAAGTCGACCTGTTCCAGGGTGGCGCTCACGGCGTGGTCGCCGGCCAGCGAGGCGGGCACGTAGACGGACCAGAACTGGGCGCCGACCCCGCCCTCCGCGAGGCGGGCGAGGTCGGTGTGCAGGCGGTCGCTCTGGTCGGCGGCGAGGTCGAGCGCGCCGAGGTCGTACCCGGCCTGCTCGCGCATCGCCCAGGGGAGGTCGTTGTGACCGTCCACCACGGGGGCGGTGCGCAGCAGCGCGCGGGCGCGGTCCAAGCGGTCCTGCGGGGTGGGGGCGTCCGTCTGAGAAGTCATACGGCCTGTTCTACCCCACCCCCGCCGGGGGCCTACTTGCCGAAGCCGAAGGACGCGGAGCCGGCCACCTTGGCCCGGAGCTTCTTGCCCTTCTCGGTGGCCTGGTTGTTCAGCTCGGCCTGGAACTCGGTCATCTTCTCGGTGAGTTCCGGGTCGAAGGCGGCGAGCATCCGCACCGCGAGCAGGCCAGCGTTGCGCGCGCCGGCCACCGAGACGGTCGCCACCGGCACGCCGGCCGGCATCTGGACGATCGACAGCAGGCTGTCCATGCCGTCCAGGTAGCGCAGCGGCACCGGCACGCCGATGACCGGGAGCGGGGTGACGGAGGCCAGCATGCCCGGCAGGTGGGCCGCGCCGCCGGCGCCGGCGATGATCGCCTTGAGGCCGCGCTGGTGGGCCTGCTCGCCGTACGCGACCATCTCGCGGGGCATCCGGTGGGCGGAGACGACGTCCACCTCGTAGGGGATCTCGAACTCGTCCAGGGCCTGGGCGGCGGCCTCCATGACCGGCCAGTCGGAGTCCGAGCCCATCACGATGCCGACGACGGGGCTCGTAGCGGTGGAGGTCATTCGGTGATCGTTCCTCGCAGGTAGGCGGCCGCGTGGCGGGCGCGCTCGCGGACGTCGTCGAGGTCGTCCCCGAAGACGTTGACGTGGCCGACCTTGCGGCCGGGCTTCACGTCCTTCCCGTACATGTGGATCCGCAGCCCGGGGTCGCGGGCCATGCAGTGCAGGAAGGCGTGGTACATGTCCGGGTAGTCGCCGCCGAGGACGTTGACCATGACGGTCCACTTGGCGCGCGGCCGGGGGTCGCCGAGCGGGAGGTCGAGGACGGCCCGCAGGTGGTTCTCGAACTGCGAGGTGACGGCGCCGTCCTGGGTCCAGTGCCCGGAGTTGTGCGGGCGCATGGCGAGCTCGTTGACCAGGATCCGGCCGTCCCGGGTCTGGAACAGCTCGACGGCGAGGTGGCCGACGATGCCGAGGTCGCCGGCGATCCGCAGGGCGAGCTGCTGGGCCTCGTCGGACAGGGCCGGGTCGAGGTCGGGCGCGGGCGCGGTGACCTCGGCGCAGACGCCGTTCTCCTGGACGCTCTCGACGACCGGGTAGGCGACGGCCTGGCCGCTGGGCGAGCGGACCACGTTGGCGGCCAGCTCGCGGACGAAGTCGACCTTCTCCTCGGCCAGCACGGGGACGCCGGCCAGGAACGGCGCCTGCGCCTCCTGCTCGTCGTCGACGACCCAGACGCCCTTGCCGTCGTAGCCGCCGCGGACGGTCTTGAGCACGACCGGGTAGCCGGTGCCCTCGTTCGCGAAGGCCGTGACGTCGGCCGGGTCGGCGACGATCCGGTGGCGGGGGCAGGGCACCCCGATGGAGTCGAGCTTGGCCCGCATCACGCCCTTGTCCTGGGCGTTGACCAGCGCCTCCGGGCCGGGCCGGACGGCGATGCCGTCGGCCTCCAGGGCCCGCAGGTGCTCGGTGGGGACGTGCTCGTGGTCGAAGGTGATGACGTCGCACCCGGCCGCGAAGCGGCGCAGGGTGTCGAGGTCGCGGTAGTCACCGAGGACGACGTCGGAGACCGCCTGTGCGGCGGAGTCCTGGGGCGTGTCGGCGAGGAGCTTGAACCTGACCCCGAGCGGGATGCCCGCCTGGTGTGCCATGCGGGCCAGCTGCCCGCCACCGATCATGCCCACCACTGGAAAATTCACATTGCCCGGGGAAGTCACCCCGCCAGGATATCCGGGCCGGTGGGGGGCCATGGAGCCGCGGTGGGGCCGTGAGTAGTGGACGCGCGTAGATGTCAACCCCTGCCCCGGACGGCTGAGCCGTTCGGTGGAAGCGGGTAGCCTGGACGGCTAGGTCCTCGTCCGCGCGGTCGGATCATGTGCGTGCACGCAGGGCTCAAGGGGTGTCCCCGGCCCAGTGGGACACCCTTTCCCCCGCAGGTACATGGAGGCCACCCGGTATGGCGACGACCACAGCTTCGAACCCCTCACTCATGCAGAAGGTGCGTGGGATCAGGGGCGAGGTCGTGAAGTTCGGCATCGTCGGCCTGAGCGGCGTGGTGGTCAACTTCGCCGTCTTCTGGGTCTGCAACATCAGCATGGGCATCGCCCCCCTGCGATCCAACATCGCCGCAACGGTGATCGCGATCGCCACCAACTACCTCGGCTACCGCTACTGGCTCTACCGGGACCGCGACGCGGCCTCGCGCAAGCGGGAGATCACGCTCTTCCTGGTGTTCAGCGGCTTCGGCATGCTGATCGAGACCGGCGTGCTGGGCTTCTCCCAGTACGTGCTGGGCCTGGACTCGAACTTCGAGAAGATGGGCGCCAAGGTCGTCGGCCTCGCCATCGCCACCGTGTTCCGCTTCGTCTCGTACCGCACCTGGGTCTTCAAGGCCCTGCCCGAGACCGTCGAGCCGGTCCAGCCGGCCGCGACGGCCGTCGACGGCCAGGAGCTGGCCGCCCAGGCCGAGCTGATGCTGGCCGCCGAGCAGATCCGCTACGCCAAGGCCGAGTAGCCACGAAGCCGAGCAGCCACGAAGCCGAGCAGGCGCCCGGCTCGCCCTCCCCTTGGCACGCCCGCCCCGGCAAGAGGACAGTGGTTACCGAGGGCGAGCGCGGCCGGCGGACGATCGATCGAGGCCGAGGGGGTCCCAGGAGGCTCGCCATGGCGTTCGTCCAGATCATCGACTGCAAGACCGACAGGCTCGACGACCTCAACCGGCTCATGGACACCTGGGTCGAGGCTTCCAAGGGCCGGCGGACCGCTTCGCACGCGGTCGTCGGCACCGACCGCTCGGATGCCCGCCACGTGGTGGAGATCGTGGAGTTCCCCTCCTACGAGGAGGCGATGCGGAACTCGAAGCTCCCCGAGACGGACCGGATCTTCCGCGAGATGGTGGCGCTCTGCGACGCGCCGCCCACCTTCACCGACCTCGACGTGGTCCGCGACCTCCGGCTCGACGGGGCCCGGTGACCCGCCGCGGCGCCCGGGTCAGTCCTCGTGGCTGCGCCCGAGGAAGAGCGCGAACACCGCGGGCTTCAACGAGAGCAGCTCCAGCCGCCCGCCGTCCGCCTCCGCGAGGTCGCGGGCGACGGCCAGGCCGATGCCGGTGGAGTTGCGGCCGCTGACCGCGCGCTCGAACACCCGGTTGCCGAGGTCGGCCGGCACCCCGGCGCCCTGGTCCTGCACCTCGACCACCGCCGAGGTGCCGGAGGGCCGCACCCGCAGGGTGATCGTCCCGGCGCCGTGCATCAGCGAGTTCTCGATCAGGGTGGCGAGCACCTGGGCGACCGTGCCCGGGGTGCCGACCGCGGTGACCCCGTGCAGGCCCTCCAGGGACAGCACCCGGCCCTGCTCGCGCAGCGTCGGGCCCCACTCCTCCACCTGCTGCTTGATCACCTCGTCCAGGTCGAAGGCGACGGCGGTGGGGCTGCGCGGGTCGCGCTGGGTGGTGAGCAGCCGCTGGACGACGTCGGTGAGCCGTTCGACCTGCTGGAGGGCGATGGTGGCCTCCTCCTTGACGGTCTCCGGCTCCTCGGCGAGGGCGGTGATCTCCTCCAGCCGCATCGACAGCGCGGTGAGCGGGGTGCGCAGCTGGTGGGAGGCGTCGGCGGCGAGCCGGCGTTCGGCGGTGAGCATCCGGGCGATCCGTTCGGCGCTGGTGTCGAGCACCTCGGCGATCCGGTCCAGCTCGGGCACCCCGTACCGGCGGTCGCGCGGGCGCGGGTCGCCGGAGCCGAGCCGTTCGGCGGTCTCGGCGAGGTCGGTGAGCGGCCGGGCGAGCCGCTTGGCCTGCCAGACGGCGAGGGCCACGGCGGCCTGGACGGCCAGCAGGGCGACCACGCCGAGCAGCAGCAGGTTGTTGGCGATCTCGTGGTCGACGTCCTCGCGGGACTGCTCGACGGTGACGATCTCGCTTCCGCTGATGCCGTGCTCGACGGCCCGCAGCAGGTGGTTCCCGGCCGGGCGGGTGCCGGCCGAGAGGACGGGCTGGCCGGGGATCTGCACCTCGACGTAACTGCCCTCGGTGACCTGGCTCTCGAAGACGCGCCCTTCCTTGACCCCCTCACCCGCGGCGAGCCGGCTCTCGACCAGGGCGAGCACCCGGACGGCGGTGGCGTCCACCCGGTCCTGGGCGGAGTTCACGATGGTGCGCTTCTCGACCAGGGCGAGCGGCACGCAGAACACCACGACGACGACCAGGACGACGACCAGCAGCGAGTTGATCATCCGGCGTTTCACGCTGCTGCTCCCCGAGGTGTTCCGCTTCATCGGCCGCCGCCCGGCCGCGATCTCCGTACGCGGCTAATTCTTCTCGAACCGGAAGCCCACCCCGCGCACGGTGGCGATGTAGCGCGGGTTGGCGGCGTCGTCACCGAGCTTCTTGCGGAGCCAGGAGATGTGCATGTCCAGGGTCTTGGTCGAGGTCCACCAGGTGGTGTCCCAGACCTGCCGCATGATCTCCTCGCGGGTGACCACCCGGCCGGCGTCGCGGACCAGGACGCGCAGCAGCTCGAACTCCTTGGCGGAGAGGGTCAGCTCCTCCTCGCCGAGCCAGGCGCGGTGCGACTCGATGTCGATCTTCACCCCGTGCGCGCCGGTGGTGAGCTGGTCGACGTTGCCGCGCCGGAGCAGGGCCCGGACGCGGGCGAGCAGTTCGGCGAGGCGGAAGGGCTTGGTGACGTAGTCGTCGGCACCGGCGTCCAGGCCGACCACGGTGTCCACCTCGTCGGCGCGGGCGGTGAGCACCAGGACGGGGCAGCTCTTGCCGTCGGCGCGCAGGCGGCGGCAGACCTCAAGGCCGTCCATCTCGGGCAGGCCGAGGTCGAGGACGACGAGGTCGACCTCCTCGGTGAGGCCGGCGGCGAGCGCGGTCGGGCCGTCCTCGCGGACGAGCACCTCATAGCCCTCGCGTCGCAGGGCCCGGGCGAGAGGTTCGGAGATCGCCGGATCGTCCTCGGCGAGCAGCACACAGGTCATGTGGTGATGGTAGTCGTCCCGGGTATGCCCGTACCCCCTGTGAGGTAGTTCACAGAGTGTGATCGTTATACAAGGGCGCGTCATGGCTCAACAAAGCGTTGCCGACCGGCCGTTCGGCGAAGAATCCCCACCTGGGTCTTGGAACTGAAGGAAGACACGCCCATCTACCATGGATCACTCGGGATGATCTCTCACCAACTTTGTTATTAACCCGGCTGATTCACAACGTTTGTCATCTGATAACGCCAAATATCGCCACGTAGAGTGGTTCGAGTCCACGTCCGCCGCCACCCCCCCAGGCGGACGCTGTCAGGCAAGGAACGACTACACATGGCGTCTACCACCCGGGCCGCCGACCTCGCGTCGGCCTCCCCCAGCGGCAAGACCTTCCTCGGGCACCCCCGAGGCCTCGCCACGCTGTTCATGACCGAGATGTGGGAGCGGTTCTCCTACTACGGCATGCGCGCCCTGCTGATCTACTACCTGGTGTCCGGCGGTGCCGACGCGGCAGCCGGCAGCCAGGGCGGCGGCCTCGCGATGAAGGCGACGATGGCCACGGCCATCTACTCCGTCTACGTGTCCATGGTCTACCTCATGGCCTACCCCGGCGGCTGGTTCGGCGACCGGGTCTGGGGCGCCCGCAAGACCGTCACCGTCGCCGGTTTCGTGATCATGGCGGGCCACCTCGCGCTGGCCGTCCCGGGCCAGGCGGCGTTCTTCGTCGGCCTGCTCCTGGTCGCGGTCGGCTCCGGGCTGCTCAAGGCCAACATCTCCACGATGGTCGGCCACCTGTACAACGGCCCCGAGGACCCGCGCCGCGACGGTGGTTTCACCGTCTTCTACATGAGCATCAACCTCGGCGCCTTCGCCGCCCCGTTCATCATCGGAACGGTCGGCAAGGAGTACAACTGGCACCTGGGCTTCGCCCTCGCCGCGGTCGGCATGGGCCTCGGCCTGACCCAGTTCCTCATGGGCACCCGCCACCTGAGCCCGAAGAGCAGCGAGGTCCCCAACCCGCTGCTGGGTGCGGAGCGCAAGAGCCTGCTGATCAAGGCCGGCGCCGTCATCCTCGCGGCCGTCGTCTTCTACGCCGCCGTCGTCGCCCTGGGCGTCTACACCCTGAACTGGGCCCTGGTCCCGCTGACCATCGCCGGCCTGGCCATCCCGGTCCTCGTGCTGGTCCGGATCAAGCGCGACAAGGACCTGGACGCCGGCGAGCAGTCCAAGATGACCGCGTACATCTGGTTCTTCATCGCGGCCGCCGCGTTCTGGATGATCTACGACCAGGGCGGGTCCACCCTGTCCCTGTTCGCGGACAAGAGCACCGCCGACTCCGTGCTCGGCCTGGGCTTCTCGTCCACCTGGTACCAGTCGCTGAACCCGCTGTTCGTGATGGCGCTCGCGCCGGTCTTCGCCTGGCTGTGGCTGTGGCTGTCCCGCCGCAACAAGGAGCCCAACACCATCACGAAGTTCGCGATGGGTCTGGTCCTGATCGGCGCCTCGTTCTTCATCTTCATCGTCCCGATGAACATGGCGGGCGACGGCACCAAGGTCTCCCCGATGTGGCTCGTCTCGATCTACATGATCCAGACCATCGGTGAGCTGTGCCTCTCCCCGGTCGGCCTCTCGGTCACCACCAAGATGGCGCCGCAGAAGTACGCGTCCCAGATGATGGGCGTCTGGTTCCTCGCCGTCACCGCCGGTGACTGCCTCACCAGCCTCCTGTCGCTGGGCGGCGTCAACCTCGACGGCACCGGCATCATCGCGGCGCAGGCCGCCCTCGCGGCCCTCGCGGGCTTCGCGGTGTACAGCTACCGCAAGCGCGTCCAGTCGCTCATGGGCGGCGTCCACTGACGCCGCTCCGATGAGGCCCCGGGGCCGCCGTGGATTCCTGAGATCCGCGGCGGCCCCGGGCGTTTTCATTGCCCTCCTTTATTGCCTCGACGGGGTCGGGTTTATTGCCTCGACGGGGTCGGGCCGGGTGTGCCTATGGTCCGGGCATGACGACTCCCTCCGGCATGACGGCCGACTCACTGCCCCGCCAGCTGGCCCGCACCCGGCGCTTCACCCTGGGCGTCCCGGCCCAGCCGGAGCTCTCCGCCGACGGCTCGACGGTGCTGTTCCTGCGCAGCTGGACCGGCACCGACCCGGTCACCTGCCTCTGGGCCCTGGACACCGCGACCGGGGAGGAGCGGCTGGTCATCGACCCGACCGCGCTCAGCAGCGCCGGCGGCATCGCCTCGTACAGCACCGACGCCACCGGCCGGTACGCCGCCTTCGCGCTGGACGGCACGCTGTGGCTGGCCGACACCGCCACGGGTTCGGCGCGCCCGATCGCCACCGCCCGTGAGCCGCAGGAGGTGCGGCTCGACCCGACCGGCCGCCGGATCGCCTACGTCAGCGGCGGCGCCCTGCGGATGGTCTGCGCGGACGGCACGGGCGACCGCGTGCTCGCCGAACCCGAGGCCGAGGACATCACGTACGGCCTCGCCGAATACGTCGCCGCCGGGGAGATGTACCGCGACCGCGGGTACTGGTGGTCCCCCGACGGCACCGCGCTGCTGGTCGCCCGGGTCGACGAACGCGCCGTCGCCCGGTGGTTCCTCGCCGACCCCGCCGAGCCGGAACGCTCCCCGCGCGCCATCCGCTACCCACTGGCCGGCACCGCCAACGCCGAGGTCACGCTCTGGCTGCTGGGCCTGGAAGGCCGCCGCACCCGCACCGAGGTGCGCTGGGACCGCGCCGCCTTCGAGTACCTCACCGCCGCCGGCTGGGACGACCACGGGCCGTACGCCGCCGTGCAGAGCCGCGACCAGCGCGCCGTACGGACGTTGGCGATCGGCGCGGACGGCAGCACCCGGGTGCTCGCCGAACGTTCCGACCCGCACTGGGTGGAGCTGCTCCCCGGCCTGCCGGTCCGGACGGCGGGCGGGGCACTGGTCGACACCGCCGACGAGGGCGGCACCCGGCACCTGACCGTGGACGGCAAGCCGGTCACGCCGGCCGGGCTGCACCTGCGGGCCGTGCTCGGCACGGACGGGGAGCGGGTGCTGTTCACGGCCTCCGAGGAGCCGACCGAGACCCACCTGTGGACGTACGAACCGGGCTCCGGCATACGGCGGTTGAGCAGCGGACCGGGCGTACACAGCGGCGTCGGGCGAGGCGGCACCCTGGTGCTCACCACCGACGCCCGCACCACCGTCCTCCGCGAGGGCCGTCCGTCGCTCCCGCTCACCTCGTACGCCGAGCAGCCCGTCGTCACCGTCCGCCCCGAGCTGCTCCGCCTCGGCCCGCGCGAACTGCGCGCCCACCTCTTCCTGCCCACCGGCCACCGGCCCGACGACGGACCGCTGCCCGTGCTGCTCGACCCGTACGCGGGGCTGGCCATGCAGAAGGTCACCACGCGCGGTGCCTGGTACGAGCAGGTGTCCCAGTGGTTCGCCGACCAGGGCTTCGCGGTGCTGGTGGTGGACGGCCGCGGCACCCCAGGTCGCGGGCCGCTGTGGGAGAAGACCATCTGGGGCGACAAGGCCGGGCCGGCGCTGGACGACCAGATCGAAGGCCTGCGGGAGACCGCCCGGCTGCGGCCGGGCCTGCTCGACCTCGACCGGGTCGCCATCCGGGGCTGGTCCTACGGCGGCTTCCTCGCCGCCCTTGCGGTGCTGCGCCGCCCGGACGTCTTCCACGCGGCGTCAGCCGGGGCCGCGCCCACCGACCACCGGCTCTACGACACCCACTGGCAGGAACGATTCCTCGGCCACCCCGACGAGCACCCCGAGCACTACGCCTCCTGCGACCTCGTCAACGAGGCGCCCAACCTGAACCGCCCCCTTCTGCTGATTCAGGGCCTGGCGGATGACAACGTCTTCCCCGTCCATGCGCTGCGGCTCTCCGCCGCCCTGCTCGCCGCCGGCCGCCCGCACGAGCTGCTGCCGTTGCGCGGTGCCGGGCACCGGCCGACGGAGGAGGCGGTGGTGGAGAACCTGCTGCTGCACGAACTGGACTTCCTGCGAAGGGCGCTGAGCGTGGAATGAGCAGGCGGGCCACCTGCCGCTTCGCCTCGTCGGGACCAACGGCGTCCTGCGGAGCGACTCCCAACCCCGCCGAGCGGCGATGACCGTTGCCCATGACGGATCTGCGCCGGGTACCGGTGGTCAGCCGCAAGCCCTCGGCAGTTTCTACTGCCGAGGGCTTGCGTGCTTCGCGGTGGCACTACCGCAATCACCCGGTGAGTGCGGGGTTCGCGCTGGTGGGCGGTCGAACGCCGGTCAGCTCGGCCGCTCGGTCGGCCAGCAAGGGGGCCAGCTCGCGATACCAACCTCGGGCAACGGCTTGCAGCATTTCGGCCAGGGCGACCAACTCCCCGATCCGGCCGGCGGGGCTGTCCAGCACCGATGCGAACTCCGACCGGAGACGGGTAGCCACCGTGGGGACGAGCAGACTGTTGGCGTGGAGCAGGCCCGGGTCGTAGCCGACGGGCACCAACCCCCAGCGCTCCCAGTCGAGCAGGGTGAGCGGGGCCGTCACGTTGCCCCAGTGCAGATCGGCATGGCCGGTGACCCGCTCGACTTCCTCCGGTGCGGGGATACCAAGGAACTGCGGGAAGGCTCGTTCGATCCACTCGGGCCGGATGGTGGTGCGGACGCCTTCCGCCTGACCGAGCCGGCTCAGGGCGCGGCGCAGGCTGCTCCACCATTCGTCCGGTAGGCCAGGGTCGTGGGCGAGGTCAGCCCGATCCGGCGAGATGACCCGGTGGGTCACGTAGTCGGTGACCTCGGCCTGGTAGACGTGCTCGCCGTCCGGCCAGTCGATCAGGTCGTACAGCTGTGGCCGGGGGACATCGTTCGGAACCAGGGTGGACGCGCCGACGATGCCCTCTCCCGGCTTCCGCTGCGCGTGGGCCTTGGTCGTGCAGTTGACCCGCAGCCACCGGTTGCCGGCTCGTCGGCCCATCGTTCGGCCCTGGAAGCCCCAGGCCGTGGGGCCGGTACAGATCAGCCCCAGGAGCAGGGCCGCGGTGTGATGGGCGGCCTCCATGCGAGCCTGGGTCGCCTCATCCGGCGGTGAGTTCATCAAGGATGCTCCTCAGACGTTCGGGCGCCAGGGGGGCGGCCACGGCCTTGGCCGCATCGTCCCAGTGTTCCGGGGTGCTGGCCGACACGAGGACCACATCCAGGGCAGGACAGGACGCAACCGCCAGGAGTGCAGCCGCCGGAGCCGACACGCCGGGACGAATGAACTCCACCAGTTCGGGCGTCATCAGGCCGGGCAGCTCACCACCGTGCAGAGGCGAAGGTGATGACGCCGGCGTCTTTCGCCTCGACGAGCGGCCCACCGCCACAGCACGCGCCACTGCATCGGACCACGGATGACCCGCCAGAGCTTCGCAGCGATCTTCTTCATGGGGTTCGCCCTTTCGTTGGCAGGGCCCCGTGCGCCGCGGGGGCCCTGCGATCCCGAAACCAGCACTGCCGAACCTCGCGGCCCTGGTGCCGGTCAGCCTCGGAGCGGGACCGGGCTCTCCGGACTGTCCAGCCACACCGTGTGGCCTTCGGGACCGACCGTGAGGCCGAACCGATCGAAGCCGGGACGGCCCTGGTCGTCCCACCAACGCCAGGCGGCCTCCACCTCGTCCCAGAGCTTCCGGGGGCCGGACTGGTACACCTCGTACTCGGTGCGGGCGCGCTCGTAGTCGGCCGAGGCCCAGGAGAGGGTGTCCCGGCTGTAGAGCCACAGCGTGTACGCGCCGTTGTCGTAGCACTCCGCCCGCCAGAACACCCCGGGCACGGCGGCTCCGATGACGAACTGCTCGAACCACCCGCCCGTGTCCGGCGGGGCGAGGGTGGTGGTGGTTAGCACCCCGTCGGCGGGCCACTCCCGACCGCGCAGGTAGTCCTCGAAGGGGGGCCGGTCCATGCGCTGTTGACGCAGCCGCATGAACGCCGAGCTGCGGGTGAACCTGCCACTGGCGCTGGTCCCGTCGTCGTTCACGGTCAGTCGGACGATCTGCTCGCCGCCGTACTCGGTACCGAAGGGCGCCACGATGATCCCGCCGGGAGCCGTCTGGGACAGCCAGGCGGGAGGGATCTCCAGCAGGGAGCAGGTGGCGATGACCCGGCTGTAGGGAGCGCCCTGCTCCCAGCCCAACTGCCCGTCACCCTCGACCACGGTCGGTGCGAGCCCGGCCCGCGCGAGGTTCTCCCGGGCGTCGCGAGCCACGTACGGGTCGAACTCGACCGTCACGACGTTGAGGTCGCCCAGGCGGTGGGCCAGCAGACCCGCGTTCCACCCGGTGCCGGCGCCGATCTCCAGCACCCGGTCACCCGGGCGGACGTCAAGGTCCTGAAGCATCGAGAACACCATCGTGGGCATGGAGTTGGACGAGGTCGGCGTCGTGCCGAGCCCGTCGCCCTGGTGGTCACCATCGTCCCACTGCGTGGTCAGCGGGATGTCCGAGTAGACCGCCCGCCGCCACGCCTCGGGATCCGGAGAGCGGTCCACCATCGGTTTCTGGCGGGTGCCGTCCGCGACGCCCGGCCAGATGCGGTCCGGGACGAACAGCTCGCGGGGTACGGCCTCGAAGGACGGGAGCCAGTCCGAGGCGAGCGCGCCGCTCGCCGCCAGCGCGGAGGCGAGCCCCGGAGGGCCCGCCTTCACATGCGTCTCGCCGATCACTTGCCAGAGCCGATCACGTCACGGACCGCGTCACTGACTTCGGGCAGGTTGGCGGCCTCACCCCGCTGGTGGGCGTCGTACTCGGTCAGGGCGGTCGGCTCGGTCTTCTCCACGGTGACGGCGGCGAAGCCGGTGATGCCCACAGTTGCGGGATCGGCCGCCAGGTCGGCCACGAACACAGGGGAGGTAACGGTCACAACAGCTCCTAGCAATGGTCGCTGATCTTCATGGCCGCACGGATGTGCCGCTCGGCCAGTTCCAGATCCGGCTCACGATGCCAGACCGGGAGCTTGATCGGTGGGCATGGGCCGACCATCAGCGTCCCGTTTGGAGTGACTCCCAACTCCGATGAGCATCGCTACCGTTGTCCCATGACGGATCTGCGCCGGGTACCGGTCGACGAGGTGCTGGAACGTGTCGAGACGGCCTTGGGGACACCGCTCGACAGGGCAACCGTGGTCCGCAAACGGCGATCCGTGGGAGTCGGCACAGGACGTGGCACATGGGTGCGAATCGAACGGCGCGGGCTCGACCGGATCGGCGTCCAGGGCGGGGACGGCACCTCCTCCGCTGAGGCCCTGCATGGGATTGCGAAGCCCGCCTGGCTGGCCGCGACCGCCTGGCGGGACGATGCCGAGCCGGTGGTGTGGCGGGCCGATGAAACCGAACTGCTGCCATCCGCTCCAGTGGGGTCTGCAGTTGTGGCTGAGAACCCTGACCTGCCGCCCGACTGGTGGTCCGCGCTGAACACCTCCCTCGACGCGCTCGCAAGGCAGCGGACGAATCGGATCGCCACACCGGACACGGAGACGATCACCCAGGAACTGGTGACTCAGACGATCAGCCAGGTGTTCGCCGGGATCGACGCCGTGGTGAACCAGTGGTGTCCGGCGCATGGGGATCTGAACTGGGCGAATGTGACGGCGCCTGGGTTCTGCATCTTCGACTGGGAAGACTGGGGCATGGCCCCACGCGGGCTGGACGCTGCCACGCTGTGGGCGGCCTCGCTTGCCGTGCCAGCACTGGCCGATCGCGTCCGCGCCGAGCGGAGCGGCGACTTCGCGAGCCGGGAGGGCCAGCTGATGACCTTGTTCGTCGCGGCGAAGATCCTCGGGCCGCACGCGCACCCCGAGGACCCTCGCCGCGCGGGCGCCCGCGCGTTGGCCGAGCAGGTGGTGAAGCAGCTTCAGGCAGACTGACGCAGGAGCTCCCGGTACGACCGAATCACCTCTGTGTCGATCTCGTACTCCAAGCCGCCGAGCAACTCCCGCAAGTGCTCAGGATCGTCGGTGCCTACGGCCACCGCCTCTACCTCGGGAAGTGCGAAGGCGACCCGGAATGCTGCCTGAACCGCCGTGGCAGCTGGCACCCGCAGAAACATCCTCGGGTCTACCCTCGCCCATACGGGTTCCGTCGCGCTGCCACCGAACGGGCTCATTCCCCATACCGTGGACGGCCGCCAGGCAGTCACCAACTCCTGGGCGGCATCGAGCACGCTGCTGCTGACCAGGAGGCCCGACCGGACCATCAGGGTGTCCGGTCGGGGTATGTCGAGGCCGACCAGCGGGCGTGGATCCCAGGTCGAGATCCCCCAGCGTCCGCACAGCCCGGCCGCCGCCGCGTCGGACAAGGTCGCGCAGGCGTGCCTCAGCGTCTTCACACCGGGGGTGGAGTGCTCGGGATTGTGGAGGAGGATCGTGTCCGGTTCACAGCCGAGATCCTCCACCGTCTTCTCGACAGCGCACCGGATTCGGGCCGGGAGAAGGCTGTGCCCGTCCTCGAAGTAGCCGACTTTCGTGGAGATCGAGAACTTCGGGAGCAGGTCGCCAGCGACCATCGCGAGGGCGCGGTGGGAACGATGGCCGAGGTAGTTCGACGCAGTGTCGATCGTGGTAACCCCGAGATCCAGGGCACCACTCAGGAGGTCTCGTCGGTGACGAGACCGGTGTAGCCCGAGGACAGTTCGTCGGTGATCGGTGCGCACAGCTCCTCCTTGATCAGGATCTCGGCAACCTCGTGGATCTCGTCTCCGGCGGCGGCCGCCGCCTGTTCGAGCGTCACCGGACTGCCGCCGAGCAGCAGCCGCAGAGAGGGAAGGGCCTTCGCAGCAAAGGTGAGCTTCTTCCCGGCCGCCATGACGTCCACGATGTCCCCGTTCTGCTCGATCCGGGGCGGGAAGTGGGTGGTGCACACCACGGCACGGAGCGGGCCGAAGATGTCGAGGAAGGGCACGTGACGCCCCGGGGTGGTCTGCTGCCCGTGGGCGGTGAGGAAGTCCTCCGGGCCGCGCCGACAGACGAGGCGGGTAGCAGCTTCCATCAGGGCGGAGCTGCCGGAACCCCCGCGGTCAAGGTCGTGGCGGAAGATCTCCTGTTCGCGGCACCAGTCGCCCAGCCAGGCCATCCAGGAGGCGCCAGTGCGCTTGGTGATGCCGAAGGTGACGTGGAGGCTGTGGCCGGCGCCGCTTCTGGTGCGGGTGGCCTGGTGCCAGTGGCCGCGCGGGATGTGCATGACATCGCCGGCCTGGAGTGTGCCGTTGAAGATCACAGTATCGCTGGGCGTGTTGTTGGGGTCGGCGTCCCGGTACATGGGAGCGGTACGGGAGGTGTCTCGAACCTCCCAGTCCTTCTCCCCCGAGAGCTGGACGATGATCACGTCGTGGTCATCCCAGTGCAGCGGGAACCCAGCGGCGTCGTTGGTGGTGAGGTACGCGTTAACCTGCACGCGCTCGTGTGCCCACCACTGCAAGGCGCGACAGGTGACCTCCATGGTGGGGTCGAAGACGTTGACCTGGTCCATGATGAGCGTCGCGCCCTGCCGGAGCAGGTCGCCGAGGCGGTGCATGTTCGCCATCGGGATGGACTGTCCGCGCGGGCTGACGGTGTCGGTGAAGTACACGGCAGGGTGGACTTCCTCGCCCTTCTGGAAAGCCCGGAACTGCGGCCGGTTGAGGCTGCGCCGCATCGCGATGTCAAGCAGCTTGTTCGGGGTGAGGACGCGCGACAGGAGCGCCTCGTCCTCGATCCGCCCGAGCACGAAGCCGGTGCCGATCGACTCGGAGCTTCGCCAGCCCAGGGCCGCCTCGATGGCGGCGACCAGTCGGTGCTTCACTGCTACCTCCGTAGAAGTGTGCTGGAGCGGGGCGGGAACTCGCGCGGTGCACGAGTTCCCGCCCCTGGGGATGACCGGGTTCTACGCGACGTCGGTCAGGTTGCCGTCACCGCCGGGCCATGGTGCGTCGCCGGACGATCCGGCGTTGTCGGAGCGGAGGCTGTCGTACCTGTCCTGGACAGCGGTCAGCTCCTCGACCGCGACCAGCAGCCCGCTCGTCTTCGTCAGCGGCTTCCTCGGGGCGTCGTTCATGTGCTGCTCTCCCTTCTTCTCGGCTCCGCCCAACTCCGGGCGGAGGTCTGAAGTGAGCCCCTCCTGTGCCTGCGGCACTGGATAGGCGGCTGATCGCTCGGAACCTCGAAACGAAAGGCAGCTCAGTGATTAGCCTGGGAACAATGGAATGTGACTGAGCGCCAGATGGGTAGCCAACCGTCCCCAACGCTTGCGAGTTAACCCTCTCTGACCTGCGATGACACAGCCAGGCCACACCAGTGGGCTCGATCACGGGAGATAAGGCCGAGATATGTCAGCTCAGCTGCGGCAAGCCCGAAAGGAGCGGGGCTGGTCGCAAGAGCGGCTTGTTCACGAGATGGAGCGGTACGCCCGACAACGCCTCCTCAACATCGCCTCGACAGCGAGCCTGCGCGTCTACGTCTCGGAGTGGGAGAACGGCCGCCGACCGATCGGCCTCCTGTACGCATCAATACTTCGCGCACTGCTCGGGCTGACCGACCGAGAACTTCTCGGCAACGGCACAACAGACGATCAACCACTGGCTGTAGCGGGCTATGACGAACTGGTCGGCCGCATCGAGGCGGCCCACAGTCTTAGCCGTGACACGGTGGAGGTATTCATGGCCCAGACCGAGCTCCTGCGCACGGTCGACCGCCAGATGGGGGCTGCTGCCCTCGTGGACCAGATGCAGGCACACCTGAAAGCCCTGGAAGAATCGCTGACCTTCGCCGTGCTGCCCACGACCAGGGAACCCATCGCAAGGGCACTCGCCGGGGCTGCCACGCTGGCGGCGTGGCAGGCACTCGACGTCGGCGCCGCTGAACGGGCTTGGCGCCACTACGAACTGGGCAAGCGGGCCGCCACGGAGTCAAAGGAGCCGATGTACGTGGCGCACGCCATGGCGGAGCAGGCATACGTGTTGTCAGCTGCCGGAAAGGGCGATCTGGCCGTACAGCTCGTCCAGGAGGCTCATCGTTCCGTTGGCACCAAGGGCTCCCCTCGGTTGAGAGCATGGTTGCACGCCGCCGAAGCTGAACTTCTGGCTCAGGCAGGCCAGGCAGAAGCCTGCCGACGATCCCTGGACCTGGCAGCGGCCAGTCTCCCCACCGGAAGCTCGGACCGCGACCCTGACATGTTGAGCATCTTCCTCAACGACAACCACCTGGCCCGGTGGCGAGGCAACGTCCTCGCTCGCCTTGGCGACGACGCCGCGATGAGTGACCTGTACGACGCCCTCGCCAACATGGACGCCACCTTCACCAGGGCGACCGCCGGCCTGCACTGCGATCTCGCCCAGGCCCACCTCGCCCGAGAGGAACAAGATGAAGCCGTGAACCACCTACGGCAGGCACGGCTGCTGGCCAATCGCACGGGATCAGCCCGCCAGCGCGCCCGAATCAACCAACTGGTCGAGCAGTTCGGAGCATCGCGATGAGGATGGAGGTTTGCCCGTGTGTCACTGCTGACGGGTGGCCAGGATGTGCAGGAGCGCCACCAGAGTTCCCGAACCCATGAGCTTCCCCTCTGCCATGAGCACCGGAATCTCGGACATCGGCACCCAGGCGACGCGGCCGGCCTCCTCACCATCCTCCGGCTCGCCCACGAGTGTCGCTCCATGACCGACGAACACCTCGTGCGGCGAATCCACCATGCCGACCATCGGCTGGAATGTGACCACATGATCGAGGTGATCCGGTCGCCAGCCGGTCTCCTCCTCGACCTCGCGCAGAGCAGCCCCCAGGCCATCCTCTCCGGGATCGACGATGCCGCCGGGAAGCTCCCATCCCCAGGACTGCGGCACGAAACGGTAGCGCCAGAGCATCAATACGCGGTCGTTGTCATCCAACACAGCGGCTATGGACACGCGCTTCAAGCGCACGACGTGGTGTTCGAAACGCGCAACACCAGGAGGCTCAACGTCCACGAGGGCCAGCTGTACCCACGGGTTGTCATAGACCAAACGGTCGCCGTAGATCTTCCACGGCTCGATCCCATCGGCCTGAGCGCTCATCGGCAATCACATCCCGGGAAGGTGGCAGTGGGCATAGTTGACCACACTCACCGAGCGGAGGACGTGTTCGGGTCCTCGTTCTTCCAGGGATGCTGTTGGCGAGCGTGCACTGGTTTCCTCCGGCGACTGCACACCCTGTTCGCAGCGCCCCGACTGCATCCGGTCGGACACCCGCGAGGCCCTCGCCCCGAGTGGGCGAGGGCCTTCGCGCGCTTTCAGTGCTTCTCGTCGTGCTCCTCGGGGCGTTGCATCTTGAGGGTCGCGATGACGCCGAGGGCGACGGTGGCGATCGCGAGGGCGAGGAGGGCGAGGAGGATCGCGCCGACGAAGAATTTCACCGGTGCCACGCCTCGTCCCGCTCCAGGTCGCGGAGGAGGTGGAGGAGGTTGAGGAGAGTGCTGACCGGCGCGTTGCCGAAGTCGACCAGGATGCGGCCGTCGAGGGTCGTTTCCGGGGTGCCGGCCGAGCCCCAGAGGAGCCCGTGCGGGAGGCCGCGTCGGTGCAACTCGCCCAGGAGGGTGGTGATCTGGGGTTCGGTGTAGTCGCGCATCCGGGGGTCGTCCGGGGCGATGGGGTCGCGGGTCACGAGGCGGCGTCCAGCTCGTACCAGGTGCTCTTGCCGCGCTTCTGGGGGTCGACGCCCCAGCGGTGGGTGAGGCCCTCCACGAGCTGGAGGCCCCGGCCGGTCTCGGCGAGGCCGGTGGGGGTGCGGGGCTGCGGGAGGGCGTCGCTCTCGTCGGAGACCGTGACGCGGAGGGTGCGGTCGAGGATGGAGAACCAGACGACGGGCGCGGGGGTGGCCCCGTGCCGCCAGGCGTTGGAGATGAGCTCGCAGAGGGCGAGTTCGGCGTTGAAGATCGCGTCGGCGTCCCAGCCGCTGCGGGTCATGGCGTCCCGCAGGGCCTGCCGGGAGAGGGTGAGCGAGGGGGTGTTACGGGTGCACACGGGAACCTCCGTGAGGCTGTGGTGTGGGGAGAGGTGATGACGGTCGTCACCGTGAGCCAGACCGGGGCGGCGGTTGCTCTTCGGGGTGCGGGCAGCAGGCGCCTACTACCTTGGATGCAGGCATTACTGACGATCCGTCGGATCGAGCTGAGAATGACGATAGCGCATCGACTCTTTAATTAAAGCGAAGCGGGAGAAGGTTCCTCCTCACGGGGGATACTCGTCGCCGAGCCCGGATGGATCCACCGGCGACCGGCGCGGCACACTGGCCTCTGCGCATCATCAGAGAGGACGCCATGGCCCTTCGGATCCCCACCCTTCGTCAGCGACGCCTCGGCGCTGAATTGCGAAGGATGAGAGAGCAGGCTGGCTTCGGCGGCAGCCACCTCGCCAGGCTGCTCGGGGTGACTCCCGCCCTGGTGAGTCAGATGGAGATCGGGAAGTCGGCCGTCAGCGTGGCGCGCCTGCACGAGATCGCGGAAGCCTGCATGTGTGCCAATGCGCCCCTGGTCGAAGCGCTCGCCGTCATGGCCAGGGAGCGGGACTCGGCCTGGTGGGATGAGTACCGAACGGCGCTCGCGGCGGCCCCGATCGATGTCGCAGAGATCGAAGGCCGCGCGAAGAGGCTCAAGAGCTTCACCATCGGCATCATCCCGGGACTGCTACAGACGACCTCGTATGCGACTGCGGTGATCGCGACCGGGTTCACCGCTCTCCCCGGGCGAGAGGTCGATCGGAGAGTGAAATTCCGGCTGCGGAGGCAGCAGATCATCCGGTCCGGAGAAACGCCGTATACCGCACTCATCCATGAAGCAGCGTTGCGCATCCAGTACGGCGGGCCCGCGGTACTCAGGGAACAGCTCGATTCCCTCGTCCGGGACTCCGAGCTTCCGAGCGTCTCGTTGCGAGTCGTGCCCTTTGCGACAGCCAACTTCCCCGGTCCCAGTGAGAACCTGCTCTACGCAGAGGGGCCTGTGCCAGAGCTGGACACGGTCCAGGCCGACTCGTCTCACGGCTCCCACATCTTCGACTCACCCGCCCAGCTGGCGGGCTATCGCGCAATCTTGGAACGCCTCGAAGCCGTCGCGCTCCCAGAGAGCGAGTCGCGGGATCACATTCGCTCGATCATGAAGGAAATGAACGGCAGGCATGAATAGCACCGAGTGGCAGAAGTCCAGCTTCAGCGAGGCGAACAACAACTGCGTTGAGGTGCGCACATGTGGAGGGGTGATCGAACTTCGCGAGTCCGATGAGGGCGATGTCATCGTACGCACCGCGCCTCTCCAGTTCGCCGACTTCCTCCAGGCCGCCAAGGCGGGCGAGTTCGACCACCTCATCGCCACTCCCTGAACGCGAAGCCCCCGCGCCCGCCACCCCGGGGGCGCGGGGGCCGCTTACGGTCCCCGGGCTCAGACTTCGCGAACTCCCGCCCGCCACACCGCCGCCGTGAGCGGGACGCCCGGGCGGTAGGCCAGGTGCACGTGCGACGGGGCGTCCAGCAGCAGCAGGTCCGCCCGCGCGCCCGCCGCGACCGTCCCCACGTCCGTCCGCCGCAGCGCGTGGGCGCCACCGGCCGTGGCGGCCCACACCGCCTCGTCCGGCGTCATCCCCATCTCCCGCACTGCCACCGCGATGCAGAATGCCATCGAACTGGTGAAGCTGGAGCCCGGGTTGCAGTCCGTGGACAGCGCCACCACCGCGCCCGCGTCCAACAACCTGCGCCCGCTCGGGTACTCGGCCCGCGTGGAGAACTCCGCCCCCGGCAGCAGGGTCGCGACCGTCGCCGACCCTGCCAGCGCCGCGACATCCTCGTCGGTCAGATGCGTGCAGTGGTCCGCCGAGGCGGCCCCCAGCTCCACCGCGAGCTGTACGCCCGGCCCGTAGGTGAGCTGGTTGGCGTGCACCCGCGGCGTGAGGCCCTTCTCGATCCCCGCCGTCAGAACAGCCCGCGCCTGGTCGCCGTCGAAGGCGCCCTTCTCGCAGAACACGTCCACCCAACGGGCGTGCGGCGCACACGCGTCCAGCATCTCCCCCGTCACCAGCTCCACGTACCCCGCCGGGTCCTCGGCGTACTCCGGCGCCACGATGTGCGCCCCCAGGTACGTCGTCTCCGGAGTATGGGCAGCCGCGATCCGCAGCGCCCGGGCCTCGTCCTCGACCGTCAGCCCGTAGCCGGACTTGCACTCGATGGTGGTAGTGCCCTGCCGCAGCGCCTCCCGGACGAACCCGGCCAGGTTGGCGTCCAGTTCAGCATCCGAAGCGGCCCTGGTGGCCGCCACCGTCGTCCGGATGCCGCCCGCCGTGTACGCCTGCCCGGACATCCGGGCGTTGAACTCGGCGGTGCGGTCGCCCGCGAACACCAGGTGGGCGTGCGAGTCGACGAAGCCGGGCAGCAGCGCCCGGCCCTCGGCGTCGAAGCGCTCGTCCGCCGCCGGGGCCTGGGCGGCCGGGCCGACCCAGGCGACGGTGTCCCCGTCGATCACCACGGCCGCGTCGGTCAGCAGGCCGAGCGGCCCGGTGCCCTGCCCGGGGTCATTGGTGACCAGGCTGCCGATGCCCGTGATCACAGTGGTCCTGGTGCTCAAGACAACGCCTTCCTAAGGAAATTGAACCGGACTCAGTAGTCCAGCGCGCCGATCGCCGAGCGCAGCGCCCCCGGCACGTCGGCCACCAGCTGGTGCACGCCGTCCCGGACGACGTGCCGCCCGCCGACGACCAGGTGCCGCACGTCCGCCGCCGAGGCCGCGAACACGGCGATCTCGGCGCCGAGCCGGGGCGGCGGCCCGGCCGTCCGTACCGAGTCCAGCGCGATCACCGTGAAGTCGGCGAGCGCCCCGGCCTCGATCCGCCCGGCCTCGGGCCAGCCGAGCGAGGCATGGCCGTCCTCGCTGCCGGCCCGCAGCAGCGCGTTCGCCGTCCAGTGGCCGCGCGTCCGGGTCCGCAACCGCTCGTCCAGCTCCAGCGCCCGGGCCTCCTCCCACGGGTCGATCACCGCGTGGCTGTCGCTGCCCAGCGAGATCGGGCTGCCCGCCGAGGCCAGCCGGCGGGCCGGGCCGATGCCGTCGGCGAGGTCCCGCTCGGTGGTGGGGCACATGCAGACGGTCGTCCCCGAGTCCGCCAGGAGCTTGACGTCCTCGTCGGTGAGGTGGGTGGCGTGCACGGCCGAGGTGCGCGGGCCGAGCGCGCCGTGGTCGGCGAGCAGCCGGGTCGGGGTGACGCCGTGCGCGGCGAGGCAGGCGTCGTTCTCGGCGGTCTGCTCGGACAGGTGGACGTGCAGCGGTGCCTTGCGCATCGCCGACCAGTGCGCGACGGTGCCGAGCTGCTCGGCCGGGACGGCCCGGACGGAGTGGATGGCGGCGCCGATCCGGGCGTGCTCGCGCGGCTTGAGCGCGTCCGCGCGGGTGGCCCAGGCCTCGGCGTCGCCGTCGCTGAACCGCAGCTGCGGGTGGGTCGGTTCGGCGCCGAAGCCGGAGGACAGGTAGCAGGTGTCCAGCAGGGTGATCCGGATGCCGGCCCGGCCCGCCGCCTCGATCAGCGCCTCGCCCATCGCGTTGGGGTCGGTGTAGCGGGCGCCTCCGGGCGCGTGGTGCAGGTAGTGGAACTCGCCGACGGCGCTGACCCCGGCGAGCGCCATCTCGGCGTAGACGGCGGTGGCGAGCGCCAGGTAGCTGTCCGGGTCGAGCGCGCCGGCGAACCGGTACATGGTGTCGCGCCAGGTCCAGAAGGTCCCGGAGCCGACCTGGACGTGCCCGCGCAGCGCGCGGTGGAAGGCGTGCGAGTGGGCGTTGGCCTGGCCGGGCAGCAGCAGTCCGTCGAGCCGGACGGCGCCGGGCGGGCAGGGCCCGCTGTCCGGCGTCACGGTGGCGATCCGACCGTCCGCACCGACGGTGATCAGCACGTCCGGCTCGACCACCGGCCCGTTGTGGTGGGGCAGCCAGGCGTGCTCCGCCCAGTAGCTGACCGAAGGGGTCACTGACACGCCAGGTCCTCCAGTACGTCGGCGAGGGCGGTGACCCCGGCCAGGCAGTCGGCCTCCTCGGCGTGCTCGGCCGGGGAGTGCGACACGCCGGTGGGGTTGCGCACGAACAGCATGGCGGTCGGGATCGCGGACGCCAGGATCCCGGCGTCGTGTCCTGCGCCGGTGGGCAGCACCGGGGCGTCGAGCAGCTTGGCGAGCCGGTCGCGCAGCGGGCCGTCGAAGTCCACCACCGGGGTGTACGACTCGCGGGTCAGCTCGACCCGGACGCCGTCGCGCTCGCCGCGCTCGGCGGCGGCCCGCTCGATCTCGGCGACGAGTTCGGTCAGGGTCCGCTCGTCGGCGGCCCGGGAGTCCAGCCAGCCGCGCACCAGCGAGGCGATCGCGTTGGTGCCGTTGGGCTCCACCGCGACCTTGCCGAAGGTGGCCAGCGCGCCCGCCAGCTTCGCCTTCTTGCGGGCGGAGAGCACGGTGTTGGCGTAGGTCAGCATCGGGTCGCGGCGGTCCTCGATCCGGGTGGTGCCGGCGTGGTTGGCCTCGCCGTGGAAGTCGAAGCGCCAGCGGCCGTGCGGCCAGATCGCGCCCGCCACGCCGACCGGCTGCCCCTCGGCGAGGTAGCGGCCCTGCTCGACGTGGAGTTCGACGAAGGCGCCGATCCGGGCGAGCCGGTCGTCGTCCGCGCCGAGCGCGGTCGGGTCGTAGCCGGCCTTCTCCATCGCGTCGGGCAGCCGCAGGCCGTCGGCGTCGCGCAGCTCGTACGCGGCCTCGCGGGAGAGCACCCCGGCGGTCAGCCGGGAGCCGGTGCAGGCCACGCCGAACCGGGCGCCCTCCTCGTCGCCGAAGTTGACGATCGCCAGCGGCTTGCTGAACTCCGCTCCCCTGCCGCGCAGTTCGTCCAGTGCGGCGAAGGAGGAGACCACCCCGAGCGGGCCGTCGAAGGCGCCGCCGTCCGGGACGGAGTCCAGGTGCGAGCCGGTGACGATCGCGCCGGGGGCGACCGGATCGCCCAGCCAGGCCCACTGGTTGCCGTTGCGGTCCAGCTCGTACGTCAGGCCGCGGTCGCGGGCCTGCTGCTCGAACCAGGCGCGGCACTCGGCGTCGGCGGAGTTCCAGGCGAAGCGGCGGTAGCCGCCGGAGGCGGCGGAGCGGCCCACGGGGAGCAGCTCCGCCCACATCTCTTCGAACGAAGCCGTCACAGCTCACCCATGGGAACGCGCACCCCACGCTCATCCGCGACCTCGGTCGCGCGGTCGTAGCCCGCGTCCACGTGCCGGATGACGCCCATGCCCGGGTCGTTGGTGAGCACCCGGCGGATCTTCTCGCCCGCCAGCGCCGTACCGTCGGCCACGGTGACCTGGCCGGCGTGGATCGAGCGGCCGATGCCGACGCCGCCGCCATGGTGGATGGACACCCAGGAGGCGCCGGAGGCCACGTTGACCATGGCGTTGAGCAGCGGCCAGTCGGCGATCGCGTCGGAGCCGTCCAGCATCGCCTCGGTCTCGCGGTACGGGGAGGCCACCGAGCCGCAGTCCAGGTGGTCGCGGCCGATCACGATCGGCGCGGACAGCTCGCCGGAGGCGACCATGTCGTTGAAGCGCTCGCCGGCCTTGTCGCGCTCGCCGTAGCCGAGCCAGCAGATCCGCGCGGGCAGGCCCTGGAAGTGCACCTTCTCCTGGGCGAGCTTGATCCAGCGGGCCAGCGACTCGTTCTCCGGAAAGAGGTCGAGGACGGCCTTGTCGGTCTTGTGGATGTCCTGCGGGTCGCCGGAGAGCGCGGCCCAGCGGAACGGGCCCTTGCCCTCGCAGAACAGCGGGCGGATGTACGCCGGGACGAAGCCGGGGAAGGCGAAGGCGCGGTCGTAGCCGGCCAGCTGGGCCTCGCCTCGGATCGAGTTGCCGTAGTCGAAGACCTCGGCGCCGCGGTCCAGGAAGCCGACCATGGCCTCGACGTGCCGGGCCATCGACTCGCGCGAGCGGGTGGTGAACTCGGCGGGCTTGGCGGCCGCGTAGTCGGCCATGTCGTCGAAGGCGACGCCGACCGGCAGGTAGCTCAGCGGGTCGTGGGCGCTGGTCTGGTCGGTGACGATGTCGATCGGCGCGTCCATCGCGAGCAGCTGCGGGAACAGCTCGGCGGCGTTGCCCAGCAGGCCGATGGAGAGCGGCTGCTTCTTGTCGCGGGCCTCCACCGCGAGCTGGAGCGCGTGGTCGAGGTTCTTGGCCTCGACGTCCAGGTAGCGGTGCTCGATCCGGCGGGAGATGCGGGACGGGTCGCAGTCGATACAGATCGCCACGCCGCCGTTCATGGTGACGGCCAGCGGCTGGGCGCCGCCCATCCCGCCGAGGCCGGCGGTGAGGGTGATGGTGCCCTCAAGGGTGCCGTTGAAGCGCTTGTTGGCGACGGCGGCGAAGGTCTCGTAGGTGCCCTGGAGGATGCCCTGGGTGCCGATGTAGATCCAGGAGCCGGCGGTCATCTGGCCGTACATGGTGAGCCCGAGGCTCTCCAGCCGACGGAACTCCTCCCAGTTGGCCCAGTCGCCGACCAGGTTGGAGTTGGCGATCAGCACGCGCGGCGCCCACTCGTGGGTCTGCATGACGCCGACCGGCCGCCCGGACTGGACCAGCATGGTCTCGTCCTGCTTGAGCCCCTGCAGCGTCTTCACCATGGCGTCGAAGGAGCGCCAGTCCCGCGCCGCCTTGCCGGTCCCGCCGTACACCACCAGCTTCGACGGGTGCTCGGCCACCTCGGGGTCGAGGTTGTTCATCAGCATCCGCAGGGCAGCCTCCTGCTGCCACCCCTGCGTCGTGAGCCCCGTCCCGCGCGCCGCACGCACCTCGCGCGGCCCGCTCGCCTGCTGCACCATGTCCCGGCCTCCCTGCGGATGAATTCATTCAAGCCCTGCTCGGCTGAATATAACTAAACAACCGGCTTTCGACCAGACCTGGACCAATCCGATCAGCCCCGCCATTCGCCGACTCGGCGCGCTAGCCTGAACCCGGCGAACACCAGCCACTCGGCCCAGCGCCAGGGAGCGGAGGACACGATGACGGCCATCACCGTGCGGCCCGGCAGACTCCGGGATGCGGCGGAGGAGATCGAGCGCAGCACCGGACTTCGCGTCCAGATCATCGGAGGAACCCTGATGATGTCCCCCACTCCTCGCGGCAAGCACGCGGGGACGGTGCAGGAGCTGCGTGACCAGCTCATCCCGCAACTCCCCAAGGACCTCCGCGCCTACGAGGTCTCGTCGATCTGCATGCCCGACGACGAGGACGACTATGCGACCCCCGACTTGGTCGTCCTGCCGAAGGACTGGGGCCGCGACGACGAGTGGCTCGCCGATCCGCATGACGTCGTCTTCGCCCTGGAGGTGATCTCCAGCTCGGAGCGAGCCCGAGGCATCGCGTCCAAGACCGACTGGTACGCCACCGCCGGCGTGGCCGCCCTCCTCGCGACCGACCCCCGCGACGGCACCTGGACGCTCTACACCCACCCTCGCGACGGCGAATACCGAGGCGTCCTGCACGGCAAGTACGGCGAGCCCGTCCCGCTGCCCACTCCGCTGCCCGCCGAGCTGGACACCTCTGATCTCCCGCTCTACGCCCCCCGCGCCTGAATCACGCGGCCTCGTCGCCGTCCCAGTCGATGCCGATCTCGGCGAGCCAGCGGCGGTCGGCGGCGTCCGGGGCGGGCGGGGTGGGTGGGCGGGGGATGTTCTGGACGGGGCCGAGGCCGTACTTCTCGGTGGCCGCGGTGGCGTGGGCGTCGGGTTCGATGACGCCGACGTGGACGGCGGACTCGTCGCCCGGGTCGAGGACGGTCAGTTCGGGTTCGGGCAGGCGCCGCAGGGTGACGCGGCGTCCGCAGGCGGGGCAGGACCATTCGTCGGCACCCGAGGCCAGGCGGGCGACGAACTTCATCTCGTGGATCACGCGCATGGGCGGCACCCCCTGCACTAGGGGATGCCCGGCTTCGTGACGAGTAGTCCTTCAGCCGTTGTTGGAAGCTGCGCCCCCGCCAAGCCGCGCCCACTCCAAGCCGCGCCCAGTCCAAGCCGTGCCCAGTCCAAGCCGTGCCTACTCCAAGAAGAGGCCCCGGGCCGCCGCGGACTGCTCGATCGCCTCCAACCGGGCCTCCGCGCCCGGGAGTTCGTCGCACATGCTCTGCAGCAGCACCCGGCCGAGCATCATCGGCGCGCAGGCGGTGTCGAAGACCAGCCCGGTGCCGACGGCGGCCGGCAGCATCAGGTCGGAGAGCTTGGCGACCGGCGAGAAGACGCTGTCGGCGACGGTGAGCACGGTCAGCCCGCAGTCCCGGGCGACCACCAGGGCGTCCATCAACTCCCGCGGGTAGCGCGGCAGCGCGAAGCAGAGCAGCGCGGTGGCACCCGCCGCGGTGGCCTGTTCCAGCCGGTCGGCGAGCATGCTGCCGCCCTCGTCCAGCAGCCGGATGTCCGGGTGCACCTTGGCCGCAAAGTACGCGAAGCCGCGGGCCTGCGCCGAGGCGGCCCGCAGGCCGAGCACCGGCAGCGGGCGGGAGGCGGCGAGCAGCCGGGCGGCCCGGATGATCGGTTCGGGGTCGGCGAGCAGTTCGGCGAGGTGGCGCAGGTGGGCGATCTCGGCGAGGACGGCCTGCTGGTGCTCGTTGCGCACCGCGTCGTCCGGGGTCTCGGGCGCGGCGGGCTCGCCGACGCCGAGTTCGCGCAGCTGCTTGCGCAGCGCCGGGTAGCCGTCGTACCCGAGGGCGACGGCGAAGCGGGTGACGGAGGGCTGGCTGACCCCGGCGAGTTCGGCGACCTCGACGCTGGACAGGAACGGGGCCTCGTTGGCGTGCCGGACGAGCGAGTGGGCGATCCGCCGCTGGGTGGGTGTCAGCCGGTGCCCCTCGAACAGCTGGAGCAACCGGGCGGAGGGGCCGACGCTGCCGGCCTCGTCGGTGGCGGTCATCAGCTGGTACCTCCGGATGCGTGCGGTTCGGACGACGACTGTGCAGCAGTGCGGCGCCGCTGGCAAAGACGTCTCGTACGACGGGACGCTTCCTGAGACGTCCCACGGTTCGGACGCCGTCCCGGACAGAGCACACCGAGGAGCGGACGTCCTGCGCCGGCGGCCTCGGGGTAACCCTGATTTCTCCCTGAGCCCGCCCGGATTCCCCCCGCGAACGGATGGACCGGGCGTCGCGGCGGCCCCACGCTACTGCCATGGACACTCGCCAGGACGAACTGCGGCGCGACCTCGACGCCACCCTTCAGGCCCGCAAGGAGCTGGGCAAGGACTACGAGGACGAGCTCCTCGACTCCTTCATGAAGCGCCTCGACGCCCGCCTCGACGCCCGGGTGGAGCGCTCGGTGGCCGCACGGCTGGACG
The DNA here is from genome assembly GCF_040303105.1 of Kitasatospora sp. NPDC096128. Taxonomy (NCBI): domain Bacteria; kingdom Bacillati; phylum Actinomycetota; class Actinomycetes; order Kitasatosporales; family Streptomycetaceae; genus Kitasatospora; species Kitasatospora sp. NPDC096128. The sequence continues at coordinate 34,003 of NZ_JBEOSP010000003.1, forward strand.
ACCACGAGCCGTCCCACCACCGCGACCGGCACCACGGCCGCCCCCACCGCGGCTGGTCCGCCAACCGGTCCGGCAACAAGCTGGCGGTGGTCTCGCTGGCCCTGGGCATTCCGCTGACCGCGATCGCGGCCACCCCCAGCAGCGGCGGCTTCGCCGGACTGCTGGCCTGCTGGGCGGGCATCGTCGGGGTCAACTTCGCCGCCGCGCTGGGCAACCGCCGCGACCGCGACGAGCGGAACGACCGCCGGTCGCGGAACGACTGGGACTGAGCCCCAGCCGTCCCGCACCGCCGTCACCTCAGGCCAGCGGCCCGGTGACCCGCTCCACCGCCCGCACCAGGTCCCCGGAGGCGACCAGCGCGGCGGCGGCCTCCAGGTCCGGCGAGAGGAAGCGGTCCCGGCCCGCGCCGCCGACCCCCGCCTCGCGGGCGGCGGCCATCGCGGCCGCGGTGGCCGGGGCGATCCGACCGGCCGAGTCGGCCTGCTGGCGGATCTCCAGCGCGCGGGCCGAGGCGGTCAGCTCGACGGCGAGGATCCGGCCGAGGTTGTCGACGGCCTGGCGCAGCTTGCGGGCGGCCGACCAGCCCATCGACACATGGTCCTCCTGCATCGCGGAGGACGGGATCGAGTCGACCGAGGCCGGGACGGCGAGCCGCTTGTTCTCGCTGACCAGCGCCGCCTGGGTGTACTGGGCGATCATCAGGCCGGAGTCCACGCCCGGGTCGTCGGCCAGGAAGGCAGGCAGGCCGTGCGAGCGGGCCTTGTCGAGCAGCCGGTCGGTGCGGCGCTCGGAGATCGAGCCGAGGTCGGCGGCGGCGATGGCGAGGAAGTCCAGCACGTAGGCGACCGGCGCGCCGTGGAAGTTGCCGTTGGACTCCACCCGGCCGTCCGGCAGCACCACCGGGTTGTCCACCGAGGCGGCGAGCTCGCGCGAGGCGACCAGCTGGGCGTGCGCCAGGGTGTCCCGGCCGGCCCCGGCGACCTGCGGGGCGCAGCGGATCGAGTAGGCGTCCTGGACCCGCGGCGCGTCGTCCTGGTGGTGGCCGGTGAGGCCGGAGTCCTTGAGCACGGCGAGCATGTTGGCGGCGCTGAGCGCCTGGCCCGGGTGCGGGCGGATCGGGGCGTGCAGCTCGGGGGCGAGCACCTTGTCGGTGCCGAGCAGCGCTTCCAGGGTCATCGCGGCGGTGATGTCGGCGGTGGTGAACAGCCGCTGGAGGTCGGCGATGGCCATCACCAGCATGCCGAGCATGCCGTCGGTGCCGTTGATGAGGGCCAGGCCCTCCTTCTCCAGCAGCTCGACCGGCTCGATCCCGGCGGCGGCGAGCAGCTCGGCGACCGGCTTCTCCACGCCGTCCGGGCCGGTGGCGGTGCCCTCGCCCATCAGCACCAGGGCGCAGTGCGACAGCGGCGCGAGGTCGCCGGAGCAGCCGAGCGAGCCGAACTCGCGGACCACCGGGGTGATGCCCGCGTTGAGCAGGGCGGCCATGGTCTGGGCGACCAGCGGGCGGACGCCGGTACGGCCGGAGGCCAGGGTCTTCATCCGCAGGAACATCAGCGCGCGGACCACCTCGCGCTCGACCGCCGGGCCCATGCCCGCGGCGTGCGAGCGCACCAGCGAGCGCTGCAGCTGGGCGCGCAGCTCGGGGCTGATGTGCCGGACGGCGAGGGCGCCGAAGCCGGTCGACACACCGTAGACGGGGCGCGGCTCGGCCGCGAGGGCGTCGATCCGGGCGCGGGCGGCCGCCATCTCGGCGAGCGCGTCGGGGCCGATCTCGACCCGGGCGTTGCCCCGGGCGACGGCCAGTACGTCCTCCGCACTGACGTCGGCCTTGCCGACCTGGACCAGCGGAGCGTCGGGGGCCACAGCACTGTGCATATCCATATACACCATCACATCAGGTGAATGAAGATATGACAACAGCTGCTCGCCATCCGGATTCTCCGCCGTCCCGCCTCCCCCCGCACCTGCGGGCCGCGGCCGGGTGTCCATCCGCGCGCCGCGGTGATTCGATGGAAGGGTCTCTTGGGAGAGTCGTGATAGCCCATGGTGACCGTCCTGCGACATTCAGGGGGGAAGGGATACCCGGGGGGCAAGGTCAGACCCCGCAACGCGCCGCGCCTGGTACGCCTGCACCAGACGGCCCGCCGACTGCACCGGTGGGCCCGGCGGACCTTACACGGCTTCCGGCTCAGGTGGCTGTTCCGCCGGAAGGTCGTCCAGGTCCGGTACCGGGTCACCTGGCCATCGATCCGGAAGTACCTCACGGCGCTCCCCGCCGTACTGTTCCTCGCGTTCATCGGCTTTTCCGCCTACCACGTCGTGGCCGGCACCAAGAACCCCATCGACACCCGGTGCAACGACTCGGGCACCTCCTGCAGCACGGTCCAGACCTTCGTGTGGCCGTTGCTGTCCGTCGCGCTGGCGACCACGCTGTTCGTCTTCTACCGGTACGTGCGGATCCGCCGGCCCATCGTGCGCAAGGCCAAGCGTCGTCCCCAGCAGCTGGTGTCCCCAGCCGGGATCGCCGTCGAACGGATCGTGGGCCGTGAGCAGCTGTGCCAGGTCATCTGCCGGTCACTGGGCGACCACCAGAACCGGCGGCCGTACATCCTGGTGGGCGGCGTCGGTTCGGGGAAGACCGCCGTCCTCATCCAGCTCACCCAGATGCTCGCCCAGCAGGGGCGGGTGCCGGTCCCGATCAGACTCCGCAGGACCGACCCCCGGGAGGGCCTGGACTTCCGCGAGCTGGCGCGGGAGGTGTTCGCCGACGAGTCCGATCCCGGGGCGCTGCTCTCCTCGGAACAGAGCGCCAAGGTCTGGCGGCAGCTCTGCAAGGACGGCCGGGCCGTCGTGGTCGCGGACGGCCTGGAGGAGGCCCTCACCAGCGGCGGTCGGCAAGGGGACCGGGACAACGTCATCCGCGGCGCGATCGACCGCGCCGAGCGGCAGAACCTGCCGCTCGTGATCGCCTCCCGCCCGCACACGCCGCTGGAGGAGACCTACGCGTCGATCATCAATCTGGAACCCCTCTCCGAAGAGGCCGCCCTCAGCTTCCTGGCCCGGGACGATCCGGAGCCGGACACCCACCGGCTGGACTGGATCGTCGAGACGGCCAAGGTGAGCGAGTCCCCGCTCTACATGGAGCTCACCAAGGAGCTGGCCCAGCACCATCTGCTCGAACACCTGAAGAGCGCCAAGAGCTCCAACCCGCTCAACACCCGAAGCCGCGACCGCTCCACCCTGCGCCTGTGGTTGCTGGACACCTGGAAGTCCGCCCTGATCAGCGGCCATCTGCGCGAGGACGTGGCCCTGACCAGGACGCAGCGGGAGGAGAGCATCCACGTGCTCTCGGCACTGGCCACCATGGGCCTGCTGCAGGACCACCTGGAAGTCCACTACGCCGAACTGTTCGATCCGAAGAAGCGCTTCAAGGGCCGGGAGAATCTGCGCGAGGCGGCCAAAGCCCTGCTGAAGCGGCTCGGCGAGCTGGTGCCCGACCTCCCGCTGCGGGACTACCTGGAGGACTCCCGGAGGGACCGCGACCGCACGAGGGACCGCGCGAGCCTCTACGCCCTCCACGCCTCCCGAGGCGAACAGCTGGGCCTGGTGGAGGCCCGCGGCGACCGGGTCCTCTTCCCGCACAGCATCCTCCAGGCCTACCTCGGATCCGAGTTCCTGGACGAGCTCGGCGAGTACCTCCCGGAGCTGCTCGTCAGCGAGGATCTCGGCCGCGAGCTGTTGATCAGCCTGGCCCTCCGCGCCTGCCGGGACACCACGAAGGCCACCGAGAACATCGCGCACATGCTCATGAAGGCGGCCAACCAGCGAACCGATTCCAAGGCCCTCGACCTCTACGCGACAGCTCTGGAGGTCGACCTCCATGCCCCCGGCGCGAAACCGAAGGGCACTGCCTCCAAGCACGACCTGATCACCGACTTCCTGCGCGAGCGGTGGTCGGCCGTCACCACCGGCGACCAGCGGAGCCTGGACGAGGCCAGGGAGCGCCTGATCCACCGCTACGGCGAGGTCATGCGCGAGATCACCAGGCTGCAAGGCCTCAACCCCCCTCGGTGGCCGGAGGACGGACCGCCGCCCGCCTACACGTCCCTCCTGCAGATCGCGTTCAAGGAGAAGTCCTACGCGCTGCGACTGGCCATCGTCCAGGAGCTGGGCGCCGGCGGCGACGCGGCCTTCGACGCGCTGCGCACGTTCTTCCGCCGCAGCACGTACGTGACCGGCTCCGACCCGGTGAAGCAGTACCACCTGCTGCTGGCAGACGAGCAGAGGTGGGGTCAGAAGGCCAGCGACGATGCCGTCAGGGCGCTCGACGAACCGACCCGGCAGAAGGCCAGGATGGAGGCGGACGCGGCGCACGAGGCCAGGCAGGGCATCTGGCGGCAGTTCGCCATCCGCGCCTCGGTCGTGCCCATGATCGTCGGCTCGGTCGGCCCCGACCGGCGGGACGAGGCGGCCGAGCGGCTGCGCCTGTGGCTCCAGCATCTCGACCCCGGCAGCTGCCCGAACGGCCGCGCCGATCTGCCGCTCGCCTTCGAGGTCGCCCTCGCCCAGGGCTTCAAGGGCGCGGCCAACCGCCGTCGGCGCCACCCCAACGCGACCGACGAGACGCGCGAGCTGCTGATCGAACAGGCGGAGACCATGCTGGCCCGGTCGCGGTACTGGTTCGCCCAGCTCACCCTGATCCACGCGCTCTGCCTCTGGGAGCTGCCCGACCGCCCCGATCGCCCCGACCGCTCCGCCGTGACCGAGCCGGACGCCGAGGAGTCCGCCGACCGCCGCGGCCGCCGCCCGGCCACCGACCCGCACGACGCCGTCGAACGCTGGCTCAGGCTGGTCGGCAGCGAGCGCGCGCCCACCGACCACCGCGACGAGGACCAGACCCGCCGCGGCGAGCGGCTCCACCCCTTCGTAGCCCGGGCCGCCGATCTGGCCGTCCTGGCCCTGGAGACCGGCCGCCCCGAGCAGTACCTCTGGATCGACGAGAAGGGCGCCATGGAGAAGGTCGGCTCCGCCTCGGGCGATCCGCAGTACTTCCGCAAGCACAACCTGTGGATCCCGCCGTCGGTCGGCTGGTCCATCCTGGACCCCCGGGCGCAGCAACTACTGGCCGACGTCCTGCTGCTGCTCAACCTCACCGAGCGCAACGACGACCCGGACGCGATCGAGGACCGGCTCGTCCGCTCCAACCGCAACTCGCTGCCGCCCTGCCTGACGAAGGACCGCTCACCCCTCCAGCCGAGGCGGACGGTCGGCATGGCGTACACCGCCGAACCCGGCAACACCTGCCTGCGCGACTGCCCGTTCGAGCTGTGTCCGTACCCGCCCAAGGGCGACCTGCCCCGGGCCGAGCTGCAGGAGATGTTCTGCCTCCAGCAGCAGGCCCTGCTCCGCTGGCGCCGGGGCCGGTTCTACGCCCTGACCCTGAAGCGCGCGCCGTGGCAGGGGATGACCTGCAAGGAGCTGCGGCATTTCTGGGGCCAGATGGCGGAACGCACCCGTAAGCCCCGCCCGTGACACGGCCCCTCACCCCACCGGAGGCGAGGCACCCCCCGCCACCGCCACCGCCACCAACCCCCGCATCGCACTGGCCACCTGGCCGAGCGGCAAGGTCGCATCGTCGGCGAACAGCTCCACCAACCACCCGCCCGCCGGATTCTGACCGCCCGCCGCGACCATCCCCCGGTACCCGGAGACGACGAGCATCGCCTCCTCCGCCGGATCGTTCCCCGCCGCGCCCGCCCGCAGCGCGAACGCCCCACCACGGACGGCCCTCCTGGTCATCGGATAGTGCCGCAGGTCGAACACCGCGTCGGGCGCCTCGATCCGGGCCCGCTGGGTCTCGGCCCGCGTGCTGCTGGGCCCGCTGGTCATCCGGTAGACGGCGTGCCGGGCGGTGCGCATCAGCTGGGAGCCGGGCGGCACGTACGAGACCCACCAGCCGACCGCGTCGAGCAGCCGGGCGGAGGTCTCGGCGACGACCGCCAGCTTGCCGAGGGTGTCGGCCGGGTGGACGGCCCGGGCGGCCGCGGCCCGGTCGAGGGCGGAGAGGACGGCGGTGAGCAGCTGCCCGGGGTCGGCGCTGTGGGCGGCGCCGCGGAACCGGCGCCGGTCGGCGGTGCCGGCCCGGCCGCCGGGCCCGCGGCGTCCGTCGGCGCGGTGGTGGGGGTCGGCGGCGTCGGCGAGCAGCACGGTGGGGTCGGGCGAGAAGCCGGGGCCGTGGCTGCGTCCGGCGACGACGGGGTGGGCGGCGCGGGCGGCCTTGGCCCGGTACTGGGCGGCGTCGGCGAGCCGGAAGAGCCGGTCGGGGGTGGTGACCGGCCCGATGGAGTCCCCGGTGGAGGCGACGCCGCAGGCGACGCCCTCGCCCTCGGACAGCGCGAGGGCCCGGGCGCACAGCTCTTCGGCGACGGCGACCACCTCGTCGGCCTTCTGCCCTTCGGCGAGCAGGCAGAACTCGTCCCCGCCGAGCCGGGCGGCGAGGCTCCCGGGCAGTTTGGCGGCGGCCAGGGAGAGCTGGTGGGCGAATCGTTCCAGCAGCCGGTCGCCCATCTCGTGGCCGAGCTGGTCGTTGACCCGCTTCAGTCCGTTGACGTCGCAGACCACCAGCGAGACCACGGTGTTGTCCCGGTTGTGGGCCTCCAGCGCGCTCTCCAGCCGGGCGTCGACGGCGCGCCGGTTGGCGAGGCCGGTGAGCGGGTCGGAGAAGGCGAGTCGGCGCAGGTCGGCAAGGCGCTCGGTCTGGGCGAGGCCGGCCGAGATCTGGGCGGCGAGCAGGGTCGCGTAGTCGGCGTCGGCCTGGGTGAAGGTGGGCCGGCCGACGGACCGGGCGAGGTAGAGCTCACCCCAGGCCTGCCCGTGCAGCACGATCGGCGCGACCACGCAGCAGGCCCGGCCGCGCCGGCGCAGCGCGGCGGCGCGTTCCTGGCAGTACGCGCCGGCGGTCGGGTGCGTGTGCCCGGCGTGCGGCTCGACATTCTCGGCGGTCTGCAGCCAGGCCCGCGGCAGCCGACCGGTGGTCCAGCGCTCCTCCAGGTAGGTGACGATCTCCGGGAAGTCCGCGACCGGGTACGACTCGTCCTCCGGGAGCTCCTCCTCGCCGGGCGCGAGCGCGCCGTGGTTGACCAGCACCCGCAGCCGGCCGGATTCGCGGTCCCAGACCGACACGGCGGCCATGGTCGCGCCGAGGGCCTCGGTGGCCCGGGCGGCGGCGGCCCGGACGGCCTCCAGCGGGGTGAGCGCCCCGGCCATGTCCTGGGCGAGTTCGACCACCGATTGCAGCCGCAGGTCGGGCAGCGGGTCGGCGCGGTGCGGGCTCTCGCAGTCGCAGCCGCGGTCCGTCATGATCGCCTCACTGCTCACCGGCTCGCCTCGCTCCCTGTGCCAGGTCCTGCCGGACCCCCACCGGTCGGCCGTACCAGTCGGCCGCTTGCACCAAGACTATGGCGATTTCGTTCGGTTTTGCCCCGTTTGCCCAGACATCCCCACAAGCGACCGTACGACCTTCAACCGTTCGGCCACCCCGAAACCGCCACCCCGAAACGCCACCGCGAGCACAGCCCGGAGCACCACCAGGGAGCGATACCCCCGGCCGGAGGCCCTACTCCGCCTTCATCCGCCGGGTCAGCAGCCACGGCTCCACCAGCCCCAGCCCCCGCACCGGCCGCCGCCACATCGGCTGGAGGTGGAACCGCGCCCCCGCGTCCGGCCCCGGCACCGGCAGCCCGGAGGCGGGCATCCCGGCCGCCACCGACAGCGCCTCCGCCAGGCCGGGCCCCTCCGAGTCGGCGGCGGCGACGCTGCCGTTCTGCTCCAGGGCGGCGGCGAACTCCCCGTCGATCAGCACCGCGTCCTTGGGCGCGATCGAGGTGAGCCGGCTGGCCAGGTTCACGGTGGTGCCGAACACGTCGCCCATCCGCTGGGTGACCGTGCCGAAAGCCATGCCGACCCGCAGCGCCGGGATGGTCTCGTCCTCGGCGAGGGCGTCGATCAGGCTGAGCGCGATCTCGGCGGCGGTGGCCGGGTCCTCGGAGACGTAGAGGATCTCGTCGCCGAGGGTCTTGATCACCCGGCCGCCCTGCCCGGCGATCAGGTCGGAGCAGGTGTTCTCGAAGGTCTCGACCAGTTCGCCGAGCTCCTCCTCCTCCAGCCGCCGGGACAGCCGGGTGAAGCCGACCAGGTCCGCGAAGCCCACCGCGAGCCGGCCGCTGGTGATCTCGTGGTCCTCGGCGGCCTGCACGACCCGGCCGGTGACGGCGGCCAGCTGGCGCCGCCAGACGTACACCAGGAACTGCTCCAGCTCCGGCAGCAGCAGCTCGACCAGCGGGTACGCGACATCGGCGCGGGTCAGTCCGGGCTCGACGGCCTGGGTGAGGTTCTCCAGGAAGGTGTCCATCTGCCAGCCGGCCAGCCGGGCCGTGGTCTGGCCGGTGGAGCGGGCCACCTGGATCGCCATCGACTCGCTGAGCAGCCCGGACTCGACCAGGCCGGCCAGCCGCCGCAGCGCGATCACGTCGCCGTCGGTGAGTGCCCGGGACTGGCCGATGTCGGGGAAGCCCATGGCCCGCCAGAAGCGGGTGGCCAGCTCCATCGGGACGTCGGCGGCGCGCGCGGCCTGGTACGGGGTGTAGCGGCGTGGTGCGTCCAGGATCAGGCGTTCCAGTTCGAGCGCGACCGTGGGGTCGTGGCTGCCCGCCGCCCCGCTGTTGCCGTCCTCTGCCACCGGTCCGTCCCCGTGCGGTTGCCGCACTTGCCTCGTTTCCTACCTGTCCCGGCACCCCGCCCGCCACCCGTGCGGACAGTGGCGCGCCTCACACCGCTGCCAGGTGGAATGTTCGCACGGAATCACGTGATCCGGAGCATCCGCCCGGGTCAAGGAGAGGTGAAGACTGCCGTTCAGCGCGGTTCGGGGCGCGGTTCGGGGCGGACGTGGACCACGTCCCCCGCGCCGACCGCCCGGCGTGCGCCGTCGGCGGTGCGGACCACCAGCCGGCCGTCCCCGTCGATCGCCACCGCCTCGCCGACCAGCTCGCGGTCGCCCGGCAGGTGCACCTTCACCTGACGGCCCAAGGTGCTGCAGCGGTCCGCGTACGCACGCAGCAGGTCACTGGCGTGCGGATCCCCCGCGGCCGCCGTCCACTCCCGGTAGAGCCCGGCGAACTCGCGCAGCAGGGCGCGCAGCAGGACCGAGCGGTCGGTGGTGGCGGCGCCCGCCAGCGCGAGCGAGGCGGCGGTGGGGACGGGCAGTTCCGCGGTGCGCAGCGAGACGTTGAGGCCCATGCCGACCACCACCGCGCCGCCGCTCAGCTCGGTGAGGATGCCGCCGAGCTTGCGCTCCGCTCCGTCGATCTCGGTCTGCAGGTCGTTGGGCCACTTCAGCCCGACCTCGACCCCGGCCACCCGGTCGAGGGTGCTGGCGGCGGCCACGCCGACCAGGATCGGCAGCCAGCCGTACCGCTCGACCGGCACCTCCTCGGGGCGCAGCAGGAAGGACAGGAACAGTCCGGAGCGCGCCGGGGCGGTCCACTGCCGGTCCAGCCGGCCGCGCGCGGCGCTCTGCGCCTCGGCGACCAGCACCGCGCCCTGCGGGGCGCCGGAGCGGGCCAGCGCGGCGAGGTCGCTGTTGGTCGAGCCGGTCTCGGCGACGACGTCCAGCGAGGTCCAGAGCCCGCCCGGGACGACCAGGTCGCGGCGCAGCGCCTCCTGGTCCAGCGGCGGCCGGTCCAGGTCGGTCCAGGGGGACGGTCCGGTACGGCCGAAGCCGCGCAGTCCACTGCGGCGGGGGGTCTCGGGTGCGGTCATGCTGAGCAGACTAGAGGCCGCACTCCGCCTCATCGTCCCGCAGAACGCTCGTTGACACACTGTGTCGATGGCCATAACGCCAGGACATGCCGCATCGCCCGGCGCGCTGGTTACGCTACGCAGCGGTAGTTCGCAGCGCCGCCCTGCCCTCGTGCGCGAGCCCCCGATCCCGGCCCGCGCGATCGAACAGGTCGCGGCCCATGATCAGGGAGAGCCACCGGATGACCGAGGCGCCGTACGACCCCCACACCACCGCCGGGAAGCTGGCCGACCTGCGGCGCAGGCTGGACGAGGCGGTGCACTCCGGCTCGTCCAAGGCCGTGGAGAAGCAGCACGCCAAGGGCAAGCAGACGGCCCGTGAGCGGGTCCTGGAGCTGCTGGACGAGGACTCGTTCGTCGAGTTCGACGAGTTCGCCCGGCACCGCTCGACCAACTTCGGCCAGGAGAAGAACCGCCCGTACGGCGACGGCGTGGTGACCGGCTACGGCACCGTCGACGGCCGTCAGGTCGCCGTCTTCGCCCAGGACTTCACCGTCTTCGGCGGTTCGCTCGGCGAGGTCTTCGGCGAGAAGATCGTCAAGGTGATGGACTTCGCGCTGAAGACCGGCTGCCCGGTCATCGGCATCAACGACTCCGGCGGCGCCCGGATCCAGGAGGGCGTGGTCTCGCTCGGCCTGTACGGCGAGATCTTCCGCCGCAACGTGCACGCCTCGGGCGTCATCCCGCAGATCTCGCTGATCATGGGCCCCTGCGCGGGCGGCGCGGTCTACTCCCCCGCGATCACCGACTTCGTGGTGATGGCCGACCAGACCTCGCACATGTTCATCACCGGCCCGGACGTGATCAAGACGGTGACCGGCGAGGACGTCGGCATGGAGGAGCTGGGCGGCGCCCGCACCCACAACACCAAGTCCGGCAACGCCCACTACCTGGCCACGGACGAGAAGGAGGCGATCGAGTACGTCAAGAGCCTGCTGTCGTACCTGCCCTCCAACAACCTGAGCGACCCGCCGTCCTACCCGGAGCAGGCGGACCTCTCGGTCACCGACGAGGACCTCGAACTCGACGCCATCGTGCCGGACTCGGCGAACCAGCCGTACGACATGCGCAAGGTGATCGAGCACATCGTCGACGACGCCGAGTTCCTGGAGACCCAGCCGCTGTACGCGGGCAACATCCTCACCGGCTTCGGCCGGGTCGAGGGCCACCCGGTCGGCATCGTCGGCAACCAGCCGATGGACCTGGCCGGCTGCCTGGACATCAACGCCAGCGAGAAGGCCGCGCGGTTCATCCGCACCTGCGACTCCTTCAACATCCCGGTGCTGACCTTCGTGGACGTGCCCGGCTTCCTGCCCGGCACCGAGCAGGAGTGGGACGGCATCATCCGCCGCGGCGCCAAGCTGATCTACGCCTACGCCGAGGCGACCGTCCCGCTGATCACCGTGATCACCCGCAAGGCCTTCGGCGGCGCGTACGACGTGATGGGCTCCAAGCACCTGGGCGCCGACCTCAACCTGGCCTGGCCGACCGCGCAGATCGCGGTGATGGGCGCCCAGGGCGCGGTCAACATCCTGCACCGCCGGGAGATCGCCGAGGCCGAGGCGGCCGGCACCGTCGAGGAGAAGCGGGCCGAGCTGATCGCCTCCTACGAGGACACCCTGCTGAACCCGTACCTGGCCGCCGAGCGCGGCTACGTCGACGCGGTGATCGCCCCCAGCGAGACCCGCCGGCACATCGTCCGGGGCCTGCGGGCGCTGCGCGGCAAGCGCGAGGTGCTGCCGCCCAAGAAGCACGGCAACATCCCCCTGTAGGCACCACCCACTCGGGAGAGAACCAGCCATGTCCCCGATCCACGTGCTGCACGGGCAGCCGACCCCCGAGGAGCTCGCCACCGTCCTGGCGGTGGTCCAGGCCCGGGCCGCCGCCGCGCAGGCCGCCGCCGAGGCGGCGCGCCTGGCCGGTGTCGGCCCGGCCTCCCCCTGGAACGACCGCTCCCGGCTGCTCCGCCCCGCCGTCCGCCCGGGCGCCAACGCCTGGCGGACCTCGGGCTGGGCGCACTGAGTCGACCGCGCGGAGCAGGAAGTCGGCCCGTCCGACTTCCTGCTCCGCAACGCGCCCACCCGCCGTGCTGCCCGCCCGCTTTGCCCGAAACCTGAGTACGGATACTCAGGCGCCCGCCCCCACCCGCACCGCACTCTGGACGGGTGCTCTGGTCAGACCCCGAGGACGGGCCCTCGCCCGAGGCCCGTCGCATGCAGCAGCGGATGCAGCGGTCCGGCAAGGTGCTCGCCGCGATCGTGCTGGTGGGCGCCGTCCTGATCATGGTCAGCCGGTACTTCACCTGACCCGTTCACCCGAACGGCTGAACCCCGCTACCCCCTACCCTGGTGGGCATGACCGACCAGCGCGCCCTCGTCCTCGCTTCCGCCTCCCCCGCCCGCCTCGGGCTGCTGCGCCAGGCGGGGCTCGACCCGCGCGTGGTGGTCAGCGGCGTCGACGAGGACGCGATCAGCGCCGCCACCCCCGGCGAGCTCGCCCTCGTCCTGGCCGAGGCCAAGGCGAAGGCCGTCGCCGCCGAACTGACCGACCACGAGCTGGTGATCGGCTGCGACTCCGTCCTGGAGCTGGACGGCCTGGCCCTCGGCAAGCCCGCCGACGCCACCGAGGCGCTGGCCCGCTGGCAGTCCATGCGCGGTCGCGCCGGGGTGCTCCGCACCGGCCACTGCGTGATCGACACCGCGACCGGCCGGCAGTCCTCGGCGACCGCCTCCACCACCGTCCGCTTCGGCACCCCGGACGACGCGGAGGTGGCCGCCTACGTCGCCTCCGGCGAACCCCTGTACGTGGCCGGGGCGTTCACCCTGGACGGCCGCTCGGCGCCGTTCATCGACGGCATCGACGGCGACCCGGGCAACGTCATCGGCCTGTCCCTGCCGCTGCTGCGCCGGCTGCTCGCCGACCTGGACGTCCGCATCACGGATCTGTGGACCAAGTGACTCCGTGGGCCGAGTGATTCCGTGGGCCGGGTGACTCCGTGGACCAACTGACCTGCCGCATCAGCCCGGTGCCCGTCTAAGCTGACCGGCGTTCGAACGGGGAGGGAACGCGGCGATGACCGACAACGTGCTCAACGTGGTGCTCGGCTTGGTGGCCAGTGCCATCAGCGCCGGGCTCGGCTGGCTGGCCCAGGCCGTGCGGCGGCGCCGGAAGATCGAGCGGGTCCGGGAGTTCTTCGGGCTGCCGGCCGGCAGCGAGTGCCTGATCGTGGTGCCCCGCAGCGTCGGGACGGGCTCGCACGCCACCACCGTGACCCGCCGGGACGCCTACGCCCTGATGTGGCTGGCCGGCCTGGTCGAGGAGTGCGGCGCCCGGCCCGAACTGGTCGCCCACGACGCCGCGCACCGCGGCCTGGGCGCCAAGACCGAGCTGTGCCTGGGCGGTCCGGTCAGCAACGAGCGGATGGCGGCCCACCTGGCCTGGGGCCTGCCGGGTGTGCTGATCACCTCCGGCCCGGGCCCGGGCAGCAACGTGCTGGTGGTGGGCGGCCGGGAGTTCACCGTCGAGTCCGACCGGACCCACGTCCTGCTGGCCCGGATCGCCACCCCGGACGGCGGCCGCCCGGTGTTCCTGATCTCCGGCCAGACCGGCACGGCCAACCAGGCGGGCGTGCGCTACCTGGTCGCGCACCACCGCCGCCTGGCCCGCGAGCACGGCCGCAACGGCACCTTCGCGCTGCTCCTGCGGGTGGTCAACCCGGAGGCGTACGGGCCGGACATGGTCGAGCCGGTCGCCGACGTGACGGCCGAGGCGCTCCGACGCCCCGCGGCCCCGGCGACGGCCGGCACCGGCGCGGGGTGAGCGGGCCGGGGAAGGTGTGTTCCATCCCACCGACCCGCCACGCCGCCGCCCGGTCACCCACCGTCGACCCCGTCCGCCCGACCGCACCGGACGCGACCTGCGAACTCGCCCGCGGCCCGGCCGCGGAGGCCGGAATTCCCATCACCGAGCGTGTGGGATAGTTCACAACCCGGGGCTACTCGCCGGTACCGCCCAGGAATCCATAAACTCATCGAGGTTCAAGAAGGGAGCCACAGTGCGCAAGGTGCTCATCGCCAACCGCGGGGAAATCGCCGTCCGCGTCGCCAGGGCCTGCTCGGACGCCGGTATCGCCAGCGTCGCCGTCTATGCCGAGCCGGACCGGGATGCGCTGCACGTCCGCGCGGCCGACGAGGCTTACGCGCTGGGCGGTGACACCCCCGGCACCAGTTACCTGGACATCGCCAAGGTGCTCAAGGCCGCCGAGGACTCCGGGGCCGACGCCGTCCACCCCGGCTACGGGTTCCTGTCGGAGAACGCCGACTTCGCCCAGGCCGTCCTCGACGCGGGCCTGACCTGGATCGGTCCGCCGCCGCAGGCCATCCGCGACCTCGGTGACAAGGTCACCGCCCGGCACGTCGCCCAGCGCGCCGGCGCCCCGCTGGTGGCCGGCACGCCGGACCCGGTCTCGGGCGCCGACGAGGTCGTCGCCTTCGCCCGCGAGCACGGCCTGCCGGTCGCCATCAAGGCGGCGTTCGGCGGCGGCGGTCGCGGCCTCAAGGTCGCCCGCAACCTGGAGGAGATCCCGGAGCTGTACGAGTCCGCGGTGCGCGAGGCGGTCGCCGCCTTCGGTCGCGGCGAGTGCTTCGTGGAGCGCTACCTGGACAACCCGCGGCACGTGGAGACCCAGTGCCTCGCGGACAAGCACGGCAACGTGGTGGTCGTCTCCACCCGTGACTGCTCGCTGCAGCGCCGGCACCAGAAGCTGGTCGAGGAGGCGCCCGCGCCGTTCCTGACCGAGGCGCAGAACGCCGAGCTGTACCGCGCCTCCAAGGCCATCCTCAAGGAGGCCGGCTACGAGGGCGCCGGGACCTGCGAGTTCCTGGTCGCGCTGGACGGCACGATCTCCTTCCTGGAGGTCAACACCCGTCTGCAGGTGGAGCACCCGGTCACCGAGGAGGTCACCGGGATCGACCTGGTCCGCGAGATGTTCCGGATCGCCGACGGCGAGGAGCTCGGCTACGGCGACCCCGAGGTGCGCGGCCACTCCTTCGAGTTCCGCATCAACGGCGAGGACCCGGGCCGCAACTTCCTGCCCGCGCCCGGCACCGTGACGCTGTTCTCCCCGCCGTCCGGCCCGGGCGTGCGCCTGGACTCCGGTGTGGAGTCCGGCTCGGTCATCGGCCCCGCCTGGGACTCGCTGCTGGCCAAGCTGATCGTCTCCGGCCGCGACCGCAAGCAGGCCCTGGAGCGGGCCAGGCGTGCGCTGAGCGAGTTCAAGGTCGAGGGCATGGCCACCGCCATCCCGTTCCACCAGGCGGTCGTCACCGACCCGGCGTTCGCGCCGGAGGTGCACGGCAGCGACGAGCCGTTCACGATCTACACCCGCTGGATCGAGACCGAGTTCGACAACACCATCCCGGCGTTCACCGGCGGCGCCGGCGAGGCCGAGGAGGCGGAGACCCGGGAGACCGTGGTCGTCGAGGTCGGCGGCAAGCGGATCGAGGTCTCGCTGCCGTCCTCGCTGGGCGTCGCGTCGGCCCCGGCCGCCGGGGCGACGGGTGCCGCCAAGGCCAAGCGCCGGGTGGGCGCCAAGAAGGCCGGTTCGGCCGTCAGCGGTGACACCCTGGCCTCGCCGATGCAGGGCACCATCGTCAAGGTCGCCGTCGAGGAGGGCCAGGTCGTCGCCGAGGGCGAGCTGATCGTGGTCCTGGAGGCGATGAAGATGGAGCAGCCGCTGAACGCCCACAAGGCGGGCACCGTCGTCGGCCTCAAGGCCGAGGTGGGCGCGAGCGTCAGCAGCGGCGCCGCGCTGTGCGAGATCAAGGACTGACGCAGGGCTCGTCAATCCTCCGGCCGGTCCGTACTCCCTTCGGGGGTGCGGACCGGCCGCTTTTGCCCTGTCACCCGCCCGCGCGCCTCCGGGGCGGTTGGGCGCGCCGCGGCACGGCCGGGCTCAGCGCCCGCGCGGCAGGCCCATCTCGGCCAGCCGGACCGGCAGGCCGCCGGGGCCGACCGGGCCGCCGTGCGCCCCGGGGCGGCGCTGGCCGGGCAGCGGGGCGCCACCGGGCGGCGGGACGGGCCTACGGCCCAGCGGGCCGGGCTGGGTCTGGTGCACCGGGCCGCTGCCGGTGCCGTGCACGGGGGCGTCGGCGCCCGGCCCGGCCCCGAACGGCGCCAGGTCGATCTGCACCCCGCAGTCGGCGAGCGCGTCCAGCTCGCGGGCGGTGGCGTCGTCGGCGGTGGCCTGCTCGTCGGTGACCAGCCGGGTGATGGTGTCGGTGGCGACGGTCTGGAACATGCCGGCCGCGCCGAGCTTGGTGTGGTCGGCGAGGACGATGACCTCGGCGGCCGCCAGCACCATGGCCCGGTCCACGCTCGCGGACAGCATGTTCGCGGTCGACAGCCCCCGCTCGGCGGTCAGCCCGCTGCCGGAGATGAAGGCCTTGGTGACCCGCAGCCCCTGCAGCGACTGCTCGGCGCCGCTGCCCACCAGGGCGTAGTTGGAGCCGCGCAGGGTGCCGCCGGTCATCACCACCTCGACCCGGTTGGCGTGCGCCAGCGCCTGGGCGACCAGCAGCGAGTTGGTGACCACCGTCAGCCCGGGCACCCGGGCCAGCCGGCGGGCCAGCTCCTGGGTGGTGGTGCCGGCGCCGACCACCACCGCGTCGCCCTCCTCCACCAGCCCGGCGGCGAGGTCCGCGATGGCGCTCTTCTCCGCCGCGGACAGGTGGGTCTTCTGCGGATAACCGGGTTCGCGGCTGAAGCCGCCGGGGAGCACCGCGCCGCCGTGCCGGCGGTCGAGGAGCCCTTCTGCCTCCAGCGCCCGCACGTCACGGCGCACGGTCACTTCGGAGGTCTGGACGACGCGGGCCAACTCCCGGAGCGAGACAGCTCCGTTGGCGCGCACCATTTCGAGGATCAACTGGCGACGTTCTGCTGCAAACACAGAACCGACGGTAACCCGCGTGACCGTCTGCTTTCAGGCGTTTGCAGCTGGTAGCGGGAATTGCTCACGCAAGAGCGGCGCGTGACCGTACAATACGCGCCGTCAACAACCCGGAACTGCGCCCGCCGTCCGGGTGACGATCATGCCTGCGCGAAGGGCGGCCGCCGATCGGCAGCCGCCCTCAACTGTGCGCCTTGAGCTCAGGATTCGCCGTCGGCCCGCTTGCGGACGTGCAGCTGCCGGGCGGCCTCGGCGGTCGAGCCGGAGACGGACGGGTAGACGGTGAAGGCGCTGGCCACCTGTTCGACCGTCAGATTGGCGTCCACCGCCAGCGCGATCGGGTGGATCAGCTCGCTGGCGCGCGGGGCGACGACCACGCCGCCGACCACGATGCCGGTGCCCGGGCGGCAGAACAGCTTCACGAAGCCGTCCCGGATGCCCTGCATCTTCGCCCGCGGGTTGCCGCGCAGCGGCAGCTTCACCTCGACCGCGTCCATCTTGCCGCACTGCACGTCGGCGGCGGTGTAGCCGACGGTGGCGATCTCCGGGTCGGTGAAGACGTTGGAGGCCACGGTCTTGAGGTTCAGCGGCTGCACCGCGTCGCCCAGCGCGTGGTACATCGCGATCCGGCCCTGCATGGCCGCCACCGAGGCGAGCATGAAGACGCCGGTGCAGTCGCCGGCCGCGTACACGCCCGGGGCGCTGGTGCGGGAGACCCGGTCGACCTGGATCTGGCCCCAGTCGTTGAGCTTGACCCCGGCCTCCTCCAGGCCCATCTCGGCGGTGTTGGGGATCGAGCCGACCGCCATCAGGCAGTGGGTGCCCTCGATCACCTTGCCGTCGGAGAGGGTCACCTCGACCCGGTCGCCGATCCGCTTGGCGCTCTCGGCGCGCGAACGGCTCATCACGTTCATGCCGCGGCGGCGGAAGACCTCCTCCAGCACCTCGGCGGCGTCCGGGTCCTCGCCCGGCAGCACCCGCTCGCGGCTGGAGACCAGGGTCACCTTGGAGCCGAGCGCCTGGTACGCGCCGGCGAACTCGGCACCGGTCACGCCGGAACCGACCACGATCAGCTCGCGGGGCAGCTCCTCCAGGTCGTAGACCTGGGTCCAGGTGAGGATCCGCTCGCCGTCCGGCGTGGCGTCCGGCACCTCGCGCGGGTGGGCGCCGGTGGCGATCAGCACCGCGTCGGCGCGCAGCGACTGCACGCTGCCGTCGGGGGCGTCCACCAGCACCTCGCGGGAGCCGTCCACGGCCTGCCCGCCGGCGCCGAGCCGGCCGCGGCCGCGCAGCACGGTGACCCCGGCGCGGGTGACGGACTGGGTGATGTCGTGGGACTGCGCGATCGCCAGCCGCTTCACACGGCGGTTGACCTTGCCCAGGTCCACGCCGATGACCTTGGTCTCCCGGTCGGCGGCCGCGCCCTGGTCGACCGTGATGCCCAGCTCCTCGTACGAGCTGTCGAAGGTGGTCATCACCTCCGCGGTCGCGATCAGGGTCTTCGACGGCACGCAGTCCGTGAGCACCGCCGATCCGCCCAGACCGTCGCGGTCGACGACGGTCACCTCCGCGCCGAGCTGAGAGGCCACCAGGGCCGCCTCGTAGCCGCCGGGTCCGCCACCGATGATCACGATCCGAGTCACGTACCCCATTGTCCCGCACGCCGCGGGCGGCGCCACAACGGGGTCCGCGCTCGAGCCCCGGACTCGCCCCACCCCGCGCACCGACCGGGCTACGCTGCACCCATGCCCCTTTACGCCGCGTATGCCACCAACCTCGATGCCCGGCAGATGACCCGCCGAGCCCCGCACTCCCCGCTCCGCGGCACGGGGTGGCTGGACGGCTGGCGGCTCACCTTCGGCGGCGAGCAGCTCGGTTGGGAGGGCTCGCTGGCCACCGTCGTGGAGGACGAGAAGGACCAGGTCTTCGTCTCCCTCTACGACATCGCGCCGATGGACGAGGAGGGCCTGGACCGCTGGGAGGGCGTCCAGCTCGGCATCTACCGCAAGATCAAGCTGCGGGCGCAGACCCTGGACGGCGACATCCCGGTCTGGACGTACGTGCTGAACGACTACGAGGGCGGCCTGCCCGCGGCCCGCTACCTCGGCCTGATCGCCGACGCCGCGGAGAGCGCCGGGGCCCCGCACGACTACGTGATGGAGCTGCGCCGGCGGCCGTGCTGATCGCCGGTCTTCTTTCCGTACGTATCAACAAACCCGTTCACCCGAAAGCGCCACCGAGCTGTGTTTTCGGGCCAACCGGGTAACGATCCGGCACGCCGAAGCGGAATTTCTACGCGCGTAGCCGAAAGCCGTCTATCCTCGGACCCGTGAACGCTTCTCCTCAGTCGGTCGTCTCCGCCGACCCCTACGCCGCCGCCCAGGCCGCCGCCGAGCGCCTGCGCGAGCTGACCGGTGCCGAGCGGCACGACGTCGCCCTGGTGATGGGCTCCGGCTGGGTGCCGGCCGCCGACGCCCTGGGCGAGACCGTGGCCGAGTTCCCGGTCACCGACCTCCCGGGCTTCCCCGCCCCCGCCGTGGCCGGCCACGCCGGCAAGATCCGCTCGGTGAAGATCGGCGACAAGCGCGCCCTGATCTTCCTCGGCCGCAACCACTACTACGAGGGCCACGGCGTGGCCACCGTCGTCCACGGCGTGCGCACCGCCGCCGCGGCCGGCTGCGGCATCATCGTCCTGACCAACGGCTGCGGCGGTCTGCGCGAGGGCTGGACCCCGGGCCAGCCGGTCCTGATCAGCGACCACATCAACCTGACCGCGGACTCCCCGATCGTCGGCGCCAACTTCGTCGACCTCACCGACCTGTACTCCAAGCGCCTGCGCGCGCTGTGCCGCGAGGTCGACCCGAGCCTGGACGAGGCCGTCTACGTCCAGTTCCGCGGCCCGCACTACGAGACCCCGGCCGAGGTCAACATGGCCCGGGTGATCGGCGGCGAGCTGGTCGGCATGTCCACCACCCTGGAGGCCATCGCCGCCCGCGAGGCCGGCTCGGAGGTGCTCGGCATCTCCCTGGTCACCAACCTGGCCGCCGGCATCACCGGCGAGCCGCTCAACCACGAAGAGGTCCTGGAGGCCGGCAAGGCCTCGGCCGAGCGCATGGGCGAGCTGCTGGCGAAGGTCCTGGAGCGGATCTGACGCCTGCCGGGCGCAGAATCATGAACGACGGGGCCCACGGGCGGCGTGATCCGCTGATCACGCCATCCCGGGGGCCCCGTCCGCATGTGCACACCTCCCCTTCCCCTTGCGTGGAACCCTCCGGTCGACACCCGACGCACTTCCCGATGGAGCAGGCAAGAACATGACGCAGGCACCCAACCCCGACCTCCTCGCCCGGGCCCGCACCTGGCTGGCCGAGGACCCCGACCCGCAGACCCGCGAGGAGCTCGCCGCCCTGCTGGCCCGCGCCGAGGGCCCGGAAGCCCAGGAGGAGTGCACGCTCGCCTGGTCCGAGCTCGCCGAGCGCTTCTCCGACCGCCTCCAGTTCGGCACCGCCGGCCTGCGCGGCGAGCTCGGCGCCGGCCCGATGCGGATGAACCGCGCCGTGGTGATCCGGGCCGCCGCCGGCCTGGTCGGGTACGTGAAGAAGCAGGGCCTCGGCGACCTCGTGGTGATCGGTTACGACGCCCGCCACAAGTCGTACGACTTCGCCCGGGACACCGCCGCCGTGGTGGTCGGGGCCGGTCTGCGCGCCGCGCTGCTGCCGCGCCCGCTGCCGACCCCGGTGCTCGCCTTCGCCGTCCGCCACCTGGGTGCGGCCGCCGGCGTGACCGTCACCGCCAGCCACAACCCGCCGCAGGACAACGGCTACAAGGTCTACCTGGGCGACGGCTCGCAGATCGTCCCGCCGGCCGACGCCGGGATCGCCGCCGAGATCGACGCGATCGGCTCGCTGGACGACGTCCCGCGCGCCGAGGAGGGCTGGGAGGTGCTCGGCGAGGACGTCGTCGAGGCCTACCTGACCCGGGCCGTCTCGATCGTCGACGAGCACAGCCCGCGCGAGCTGGACGTGGTCTACACCCCGATGCACGGCGTCGGCCGCGACACCCTGGTCGCCGCCTTCCGCCGGGCCGGCTTCCCCGCGCCGACCGTGGTCGCCGAGCAGGCCGAGCCCGACCCGGACTTCCCGACCGTGGCCTTCCCCAACCCGGAGGAGCCGGGGGCGATGGACCTCGCCTTCCGCACCGCCGCCGCGGTCGGCCCGGACATCGTGATCGCCAACGACCCGGACGCCGACCGCTGCGCGGTGGCCGTCCCGGTCAACGCCAACGCGGTGGGCAGCGGCAACGGCACCTCCGGCTGGCGGATGCTGCGCGGCGACGAGGTCGGCGCACTGCTGGGCTCCGCGCTGGTCGCCAAGAAGGCCGAGGGCACCTTCGCCACCACCATCGTCTCCGCCACCCTGCTCGGCCGGATCGCCGAGGCCGCGGGCCTGGGCTACGCCGAGACGCTGACCGGCTTCAAGTGGATCTCCCGCGCCGAGGGCCTGCGCTACGGCTACGAGGAGGCGCTCGGCTACTGCGTCGACCCGCAGGGCGTCCGGGACAAGGACGGCATCACCGCCGCCCTGCTGGTCGCCGAGCTGGCCGCGACGCTCAAGCAGTCCGGCCGCACCCTGACCGACCTGCTGGACGACCTGGCGCTGGAGCACGGCCTGCACGCCACCGACCAGCTGTCCGTCCGGGTCCAGGACCTCTCGCTGATCGCCGACGCCATGCGCCGGCTGCGCGAGCAGCCGCCGACCGTCCTGGCCGGGCTGAGCGTCGCCCGCGCCGACGACCTCTCGGCCGGCTCCGCCGAGCTGCCGCCCACCGACGGCCTGCGCTACTACCTGGCCGGCGAGGCCGTGCGCTCGGCCCGGATCGTGGTCCGCCCCTCCGGCACCGAGCCCAAGCTCAAGTGCTACCTGGAGGTCGTCCTCCCGGTCGCGAGCGCCGCCGACCTGGCCGCCGCCCGGGAGCGCGCCGCCGGGCTGCTCGCCGACATCAAGCGCGACCTCGGCGCCGCCGCGGGCATCTGACCCGCGGCAGCACGCAGGAAGGGCCCGCCGGTCGAGACCGGCGGGCCCTTCCCCGTGTGTCCGCGCTCAGACCGCGATCACCGTGATCAGCGCGGCCAGGCCGAGCAGCGCCGGGGCGATCACCCACCAGCACCAGCGGACGACCACCGGGCCGGCCGCGTCGGGGTGGCGGCCGTTGCGCTCGGCCATCTCCTGGAGGACGTCGGTCACCTGGTCGGACCAGGCGCGGGTGGGGTCCGGGGAGCCCTGGACGATCGGGTTGGCCTGCCGACCGAAGACCATCCCCATCCGGGAGGCGTGCTCGGCGGCGTCCTGGGTCCGGACCCGGTTGGCCCGCTTGCGCTGGCGCAGCGACACCGGGACGGCCCACACCTGGTACTTCTTCCCGTCGGACAGCAGCTCGACCGAGTACCCGGCGCGCAGCGCGTCGACCGAGGCCCAGGGGACGGTGACGGTGCGCCACGGGTTGCGGACGACCAGGCGCCTGCGGTCGGCGAACACCGCCGGGCGCAGCGTGTAGGCGATCACCGGGAGGGCGAACACCGGCAGCGCCGCGAGCGCGACGTACGGGGTCTTCCCGGTGCCGGTCACCGCCGCGTCGCCGATCAGCCAGCCGGCGACGGCGAGCAGGAACACGCCGGAGATCACGCCGGGGACGGAGCGGTACACGCGGTCCGCGTACTCGGGTTCCCCGTCGGGGGCGGCCGGGCCCTGGTGGGGCTTGCCGTCGGATTCGGTCATGGCGTCGATTCTGCCCCATGCACCCCTCACCAGCGGGTCTCGGTCCGGCCACGAATGACGGCCGGTGGACGGCGTCCCGCCCCGGCCGGAGGGTCCCGCGCGGCCGAGGTCTCGGTCCGGCCACGAAAGACCGCCGGAACAGTGGCCGCCCTAGCGGTCGGCTACGCGCGTAGATATGCTGGTCTGGTGACTATGTCCACTGTTGCAGCCAATGCCCCCGGCGTTGCGGGCAGCGGCCTCGCGGACGTTGCGGCGTCCGAGGCCTCGCTCCGTCGCTTCCTGCACGGCCTGCCCGGCGTCGACCAGGTCGGCCTCGAAGCCCGCGCCGCGTCCCTCGGGACCCGCTCGATCAAGACCACGGCGAAGGCCTACGCCATCGACCTGGCGATCTCCATGATCGACCTGACCACGCTGGAGGGCGCGGACACGGTCGGCAAGGTGCGCGCACTGTGCGCCAAGGGCAGGACCCCCGACCCGACCGACCCGACCACCCCGCGCGTCGCCGCGATCTGTGTCTACCCGGACATGGTCGCCACCGCGAAGGACGCCCTGCGGGGCACCGCCATCCAGGTCGCCTCGGTGGCCACCGCCTTCCCGGCCGGCCGCGCCGCCCTCCCGGTCAAGCTCGCCGACACCGCCGACGCGGTGGCCGCGGGCGCCGACGAGATCGACATGGTGATCGACCGGGGCGCGTTCCTCTCCGGCCGCTACTTCGACGTCTTCAACGAGATCGTCGCCGTCAAGGAGGCGTGCAAGCGCGCCGACGGCAGCTACGCCCACCTCAAGGTGATCTTCGAGACCGGCGAGCTGCAGACCTACGACAACGTCCGCCGGGTCTCCTGGCTGGCGATGCTGGCCGGCGCCGACTTCATCAAGACCTCCACCGGCAAGGTCGCCGTCAACGCGACCCCGCCGGTCACCCTGCTGATGCTGGAGGCGGTCCGCGACTTCCGCGCGGCCACCGGCGTCCAGGTCGGTGTGAAGCCGGCCGGTGGCATCAAGACCACCAAGGACGCCATGAAGTACCTGGTGATGGTCAACGAGACCCTCGGCGACGACTGGCTGAGCCCGCACTGGTTCCGCTTCGGCGCCTCCAGCCTGCTCAACGACCTGCTGATGCAGCGCCAGAAGCTCGCCACCGGCCGCTACTCCGGCCCCGACTACGTGACGGTGGACTGATCACCATGGCCAAGAAGAAGAACATCGAGGAGCCCGCGGCCAAGCCGGCCGGAGGCCTCTTCAGCTACGCCCCGGCCCCGGAGTCCCCCGCCGCGGCCGGCGACATCGCCACCTCGTACGGCCACTTCATCGGCGGCGAGTTCGTCGACTCCTCCGGCAGCGAGGCCCTCAAGACGGTCAACCCGGCCACCGAGCAGGTGCTCGCCGAGTTCGCCCAGGGCACCGACGAGGACGTGGACCGCGCCGTCGCCGCCGCCCGCAAGGCCTTCGCCGACTGGTCGGCGCTGCCGGGCAGCGAGCGCGCCAAGTACCTGTTCCGGATCGCCCGGATCATCCAGGAGCGCGGCCGCGAGCTGGCCGTCCTGGAGTCGATGGACAACGGCAAGCCGATCCGCGAGACCCGCGACTTCGACATCCCGACCGTCGCCGCGTGGTTCTTCTACTACGCGGGCTGGGCGGACAAGCTGGACTACGCGGGCTTCGGCGCCAACCCGCGCCCGCTGGGCGTGGCCGGCCAGGTCATCCCGTGGAACTTCCCGCTGATGATGCTGGCGTGGAAGATCGCGCCCGCGCTGGCGACCGGCAACACGGTCGTCCTCAAGCCGGCCGAGACCACCCCGCTGACCGCACTGCGCTTCGCCGAGATCTGCCGCCAGGCCGGTCTGCCGAAGGGCGTCGTCAACATCGTCACCGGCGACGGCCGCACCGGCGCCGCGCTCACCGCGCACCCAGACGTCAACAAGGTCGCCTTCACCGGCTCCACCCCGGTCGGCCGGGCGATCGCCAAGCAGCTGGCCGGCAGCCGCAAGAAGCTGTCGCTGGAGCTGGGCGGCAAGGCCGCCAACATCGTCTTCGACGACGCGCCGATCGACCAGGCGGTCGAGGGCATCGTCAACGGCATCTTCTTCAACCAGGGCCACGTCTGCTGCGCCGGTTCGCGCCTGCTGGTCCAGGAGTCGATCCAGGACGAGCTGCTGGACGCCCTCAAGCGCCGGATGGGCACCCTGCGGGTCGGCGACCCGCTGGACAAGAACACCGACATCGGCGCGATCAACTCGGCCGCCCAGCTGGCCCGGATCACCGAGCTGACCGACGCCGGCGAGGCCGAGGGCGCGGACCGCTGGTCCCCCGAGTGCGAACTCCCGGGCACCGGCTTCTGGTTCAAGCCCACCCTGTTCACCGGCGTCAGCCAGGCCCACCGGATCGCCCAGGAGGAGATCTTCGGCCCGGTGCTGTCGGTGCTGACCTTCCGCACCCCCGAGGAGGCGGTGCAGAAGGCCAACAACACCCCGTACGGCCTCTCCGCCGGCATCTGGACGGAGAAGGGCTCGCGCATCCTCTGGACGGCCAACCGGCTCAAGGCCGGCGTGGTCTGGGCCAACACCTTCAACAAGTTCGACCCGACCTCGCCGTTCGGCGGTTTCAAGGAGTCGGGTTACGGCCGCGAGGGTGGCCGCCACGGTCTGGAGGCCTACCTCGATGTCTGACACGACCTTCGCGCGTCTTGACGTCCTCAAGACCTACAAGCTGTACGTCGGCGGGAAGTTCCCGCGCTCCGAGAGCGGGCGGGTGTACGAGGTGACCGACGCAAAGGGCGAGTGGCTCGCCAACGCCCCGCTGGGTACCCGCAAGGACACCCGCGACGCCGTCCTGGCCGCCCGCGCGGCCGTCAAGGGCTGGGCCGGCACCACCGCGTACAACCGCGGCCAGGTGCTCTACCGGGTGGCCGAAATGCTGCAGGGCCGGCGCGAGCAGTTCGCCGCCGAGGTGTCCCTCTCCGAGGGCATCGGCCCGAAGAAGGCCGCCGCGCTGGTGGACGCCGCGATCGACCGCTGGGTCTGGTACGCGGGCTGGACGGACAAGGTCGCCCAGATCGCGGGCGGCGCCAACCCGGTGGCCGGGCCGTACTTCAACCTCTCCACCCCGGAGCCGACCGGCGTGGTCGGGATCGTCGCCCCGCAGGCCGGGTACGGGCACTCGCTGCTCGGCCTGGTCTCGGTGATCGCCCCGGCGATCGCCACCGGCAACACGGTCGTGGTCGCGGCCGCCGCGGACGCCCCGCTGCCCGCGCTGTCGCTGGGCGAGGTGCTGGCCACCTCGGACCTCCCGGGCGGCGTGGTCAACATCATCTCGGGCCGGACCGCGGACATCGCCCCGACCCTGGCCTCGCACCAGGACGTCAACGCGCTGGACCTCACCGGCGCCATCGCCGCCGACGGCCCCGGCGCGCCGACCGCCCTGGAGGCCGCCGCCGCGGATACCCTGAAGCGGGTGGTCCGTCCGGAGCTGGACCCGTTCGCCCAGAACTGGACGGATGCGCCCGGTACCGACCGGCTACTCTCCTTCCTGGAGACGAAGACGGTCTGGCACCCGATGGGGATCTGACCCCCGTCGCCACTGAGTAACAACTCCACAGGCTGGCCGTCCCCAGTGCCCTCTCCCCCCCAGGGCCCGGACGGTCATTGGACGGACCCGCACCTCTCCCCCCCTGGTGCGGGTCCGTCGATTTTCCGAAGGTGTGAGCAGGACGGTTTCGGCAACGGGCCGGGATGCGTCAGACTGGTGTCCCGTGAGTGACTCCCCCATGAATCCCGCGCCGACAGCCCACGCCCGGGTGATCCTGCTCTCCGGGCCCTCCGGATCGGGGAAGTCCTCGCTGGCCGAACGCAGCGGCCTGCCGGTGCTCCAGCTGGACGACTTCTACAAGGACGGGGACGACCCCACCCTCCCCCGGCTGCCGGACGGCGCCGTGGACTGGGACTCCCCGCTCGCCTGGCACCGCGACCAGGCCGTCGCCACCATCCGCGCGCTGTACGAGCACGGGCGCACCGAGGTGCCGGTGTACTCGATCCCGGACAACGGCCGGATCTCCACCCGCGCCCTGGACCTGGACGGCGCCGCCGCGTTCATCGCCGAGGGCATCTTCGCCGCCGAGATCGTCGCCGAGTGCGCGGCCGAGGGCCTGCTCGGCGACGCCCTGTGCCTGCGCAACGGCGCGCTCACCACGGCCTGGCGCCGGCTGCGCCGGGACGTCCGCGAGGGCCGCAAGTCGCTCCCGGTGCTGCTGCGCCGGGGCTTCCGGCTGATGCGGGCCGAGCGGGCCATCGTCGGACGGCAGGTCGAGCTCGGCTCCCACCCCTGCGCCGGGCCGGAGGCCGCCCGGCGGGTCCGCGCGGCGGCCGGGCCGCGGGAGCTGTCCGCGGTCTGAGCCGCGCCGCTCCCCACGCGGGCGGACACGACGACGGGCCCGGTGCGTCTCCCCCGCACCGGGCCCGTCGCCTGCCGAACGGCTTCGGCTCCCCACGAGCACCGCTCCCCCGAGCCGGCGCCCCCGAACCGCAACCGTCCGCTACCCGTCCCCCGACGGGAGTCCTGTTCCCCTGCTCCCGCGCTCCCCGGCCCTACGCGACCAGCTCGCCGAACGCCCGGACGGTGTCGCCCGACTTGTTCAGGTGCTCGTCGTCGCGCAGCCGGCGCAGCGCGCGCCAGATGCTGCTCTTGACCGTACCGACGCTGATCCCCAGCACGTCGGCGATCTCCGGGTCGGTCTTGCCCTCGTAGTACCGCAGCACCAGCATGGTCCGCTGGTTCTCCGGCAGCTTCGCCAGCGCCTGCCAGAGCACGGTGCGCAGCTCGGTGCCGCCCATCGCGTCGGTGTCGCCGGCCGTCTCCGGCAGCTCCTCGGTCGGGTACTCGTTGACCTTGCGGCGCCGCCAGGCGGAGATGTGCAGGTTGGTCATGGTGCGGCGGAGGTAGCCCCCGACCGCGGCCTTGTCGGTGATCCGGCCCCAGGCCCGGTAGGTGCTGAAGAGCGCGCTCTGCAGCAGGTCCTCGGCCTCGTAGCGGTCACCGGTGAGGTGGTACGCCGTGGCGTACAGGGAGGCGCGGCGCTCGCGCACGTACGCGGTGAACTCCGTGATGTGGTCCTCCGCGACGGCCGGGTGCTCCCCCTGCGCGTCTCCCTGTCCCGCCTCGGTGGTGCGGGCCGGTGCGGGGTTCAGCCGCAGCAGCGTCGCACCGGCGGCCTCGCGGCCGGCCGACTCCCCCGAGCCGACCGTCCGCAGGCCGTTCTTCCTCTGGTCGCCCCCCCGGGCGTCCGTGCCCTCGACGCGGACGGGGAGGATCCCCCGCAGCGTGAGGGTGTTGGCGGAGTCGACCGCACTCCCCAGTCGGCCGATCCCGTACTGCTCCCCCGTCCTGCCGCCGCCGCTCACCCGGCGGGCGCCAGGGTTTCCACCGGTGCTGTGCGCGCACCCCCGTACGGTCACGGCACCGGAGTTCTCGTCGGTCCTGATCTCGTACCGGGTCCGGTGGGTGGTCGCTGACGAACGCGCGGTGCGGACAGCCGGGTTGGTCCGGGTCTGAAGCATGGCGTTCATCGTGCGCCCCCTTGGATCGGTACGAGCGGTTCCTGTTGCCGCCCTCCAGCCGGCCCTTGCGGCCCGCTGTCCTGCGGCGACATGGAAAATCCTGCCCGCCGGTTGTGATGGCGCTGTCCGCCGACTGTCACAGGGGTGTCACAGGGGTGGGCCTTTCGTCCCGCTCCTTCTCCCTCCGTTCCGGACGCCGGGCGCCGTCCTTCCGGTTCCCGTACGGGAGGTGACCGGTCCGGGGGGTGATTCGGCGCTCCCGGTGGGCCAAAATGGGGCCGTGCCTTTCCTCCTACTGATCGAGGACGACGACGCCATCCGGACCGGCCTCGAACTCGCCCTCACCCGCCAGGGCCACCGTGTGGCCACCGCCGCCTCCGGCGAGGACGGCCTGAGGCTCTTCAAGGAGCAGCGGCCCGACCTGATCGTGCTGGACGTCATGCTGCCCGGAATCGACGGCTTCGAGGTCTGCCGCCGGATCCGGCGCACCGACCAGCTGCCGATCATCCTGCTCACCGCCCGCTCCGACGACATCGACGTGGTCGTGGGTCTGGAGTCCGGTGCGGACGACTACGTGGTGAAGCCGGTCCAGCCGCGTGTGCTGGACGCCCGGATCCGCGCCGTGCTGCGGCGCGGCGAGCGGGAGAGCTCCGACTCCTCCGCGTACGGCACCGTGGTGATCGACCGGGCCGCGATGACCGTCACCAAGGACGGGCAGGACCTCCAGCTCACCCCGACCGAGCTGCGGCTGCTCCTGGAGCTCAGCCGCCGCCCCGGCCAGGCGCTCTCCCGCCAGCAGCTGCTGCGGCTGGTCTGGGAGCACGACTACCTCGGCGACTCCCGCCTGGTGGACGCCTGCGTCCAGCGGCTGCGGGCCAAGGTCGAGGACGTGCCGTCCGCGCCGACCCTGATCCGCACCGTGCGCGGGGTGGGCTACCGGCTGGACCCGCCCGCCTGAGCGCCTCGCCCCCTTCCTGAACTCCCGTACGACGACAGGCTCTTGTGACTGACCATCAGCAGACTGCCCGACGGTTCTCGTCCGGCCCGTGGCGACGGCTGCGCTCCCTGCGGGTGCGGCTGATCGCGGTGTTCGCGGCTGTCGCGCTGCTCGCCGCCGTCTCGGCCTCCGGCATCGCGTACTGGCTGAACCGTGACGCGGTGCTCAAGCGCGCCCAGAACACCGCGCTGAACGACTTCCGGGTCTCACTCAGCCGCAACGTCTCCGACCTGCCGCTGAACGCCAGTTGCCCGGAGCTCGCCACGCTGGCCTCCAACGTGGCGAGCTCCGGCCTGAACTACGACGTGGTCGTGGTCGACCCGGCGCACCCCGAGTGCCCGGCGGCCTCCTCCAACCCGACGAAGTTCACGCTGGCCGACGTCCCGGCGGCGCTGCAGACCACCGTCGCCAAGCCGCGCGAGGTCACCGAGAGCAACCCGTACCCGTACCACCTGTACTGGGAGCGGCAGAACCTGGCGGGCCGCCCGTTCGTGATCGGCGGCACCAAGGTGCTGCCGAACGGCCCGACGGCGTACATGTTCAAGTCGCTGGAGAACGAACGGGCCGACCTCAACACCCTGGGCTGGTCGCTGGCCATCGCGACCCTGCTCGCGCTGATCGGCTCGGCGCTGCTCGCCCAGGCCGCCTCCTCGACCGTGCTGCGGCCGGTCAAGCGGCTCGGGGAGGCCGCCAAGCGGCTCGGGGAGGGCCACCTGGACACCCGGCTGGAGGTCGAGGGCTCCGACGAACTCGCCGACCTGGCACGGACCTTCAACCGGGCCGCGGAGTCCCTGCACGAGCAGGTCGAGGGGCTGAGCGCGCGCGAGGCGCAGAGCCGGCGGTTCGTCGCCGACATGTCGCACGAGCTGCGCACCCCGCTGACCGCGATGACCGCGGTGACCGACATCCTGGAGGACGAGGCCGAGTCGCTGGACCCGATGATCGAACCCGCCGTCCGGCTCGTGGTGAGCGAGACCCGGCGGCTGTCCGACCTGGTCGAGAACCTGATGGAGGTCACCCGCTTCGACGCCGG
This sequence comes from Kitasatospora sp. NPDC096128, assembly GCF_040303105.1. Taxonomy (NCBI): domain Bacteria; kingdom Bacillati; phylum Actinomycetota; class Actinomycetes; order Kitasatosporales; family Streptomycetaceae; genus Kitasatospora; species Kitasatospora sp. NPDC096128. The sequence continues at coordinate 64,157 of NZ_JBEOSP010000003.1, forward strand.
CACCGCCAAGCTGGTCGCCGACGAGGTGGACATCGCCGACCTGATCATGTCCTGCATCGACGGCCGGGCCTGGTACGACGCGGTCGAACTGGACGCCCCGCGCGGCATCCTGGCCGTGGTCGACCCGCGCCGGCTCGACGTGGTCTTCGCCAACCTGATCGGCAACGCGCTCAAGCACGGCGGCTCGCCGGTGCGGGTCAAGGTCCGGCAGTCCGCGGACTCGGTCGTGGTCGAGGTCTCCGACAGCGGCCCCGGCATCCCCGAGGACGTGCTGCCGCACGTCTTCGACCGCTTCTACAAGGCCGACCGCGGCCGCGCCCGCTCCGAGGGCAGCGGCCTGGGGCTGTCCATCGCGATGGCCAACGCCCAGATCCACGGGGGGACGATCACGGCGGCGAACGGGGAGGTCGGCGCGGTGTTCACCCTGACGCTGCCGCTGACCCCACCGCCGCCGCCGTCCGCGGGCGGGACCGAACTCGGCCCCGTCGGCGACGCCGAGCACAAGGACGCCACGTGACCTCCCCCAGCCGCACCACCCTGCGCCGCACCGCCGGCGTCCTGCTCCTGCTCGCGCTGGCCTCCGGCTGCGGCATCCGGCCGACCGCCGTACCGGTCGACGCCGGCGCGCCCGCCAGCCGGACGGCCTGCCCGAGCACCCCGCACATACCGACCGCGCTGGCCACCCCCACCGGACCGGCCCCCGCCGTCACCCCGGCCCGCGGCGCGGCCAAGGCGAGCGCCAGTCCCAGCCCCTCGCCCGCCCCGGTGGCACCGGGCTCGCCGCCGCCCGACAACGTGTTCAGCGCGGTGCCCACGGCCGCGCCCTGCCGGTAGCCGGGACGCGCCCTTCCGACCCCCGGGGAGGGGAAACGGGGGCGCGTCCCGGATTGTTCACGCCGAAGGTGGAACCGCCGCACCACCGGCTCACGTCCTTCCCCCCGTGCAGCGAGATGGCACCAGGACACGCGACCAGCGTTCCGGCGCACGGACCGAGAACAGGCCGGCGGCGGGCGTCAACCGTCCCCTCCGGCTCGCCGGACTGGCGGGCCTGGCCCTCCACCTGACCCTGGTGCTCTGGCTGGTGCTCAGACCCCTGCCGGTGGCCTGGGTGTACGACGCCAACCTGACGCCGCTGGCCTCGCTCCGCTCCTCCACCACCTGGCAGGTGGTCGGCGAGTTCCTGCTGCTCGCCCCGCTCGGCGTCCTGCTGCCGCTGGCCGGCGGCCGGGTCCGGGCCCCCTGGCTGCCGTCCTTCCTGCGCACCACCGGCGTGTCCGCGCTGCTGGCGACCGGCCTGGAGTTCCTCTCCTCCTGGACGCCCGGGCACGTGCTCAACGTGGACCACATACTGTTCGCCGTGCTCGGCGTGATGATCGCCCACCTCGCCCTCGTCCCCGGCCTGCGCCGCCTGCTGCGGGACCACCGGACGGCGGCGAGGCGGGCCCGGCGGGTCGCCGTCCTGGCCGTCCCGCCGGTGGCCGCCGCCGTCACCCCGGCGGTGGCCGTCGCACCCGCGGCCCGTCCCCGGGCCTACGCCGGACCCACCCCGCCGGCCGGCTGACCCTCCTCCCGCACCACCCGGCCGCCGACCTCGACCAGCCCGCCCGGACGCGGGCCGGCCAGCAGCCGCGAACCCCGGCCCTGGGTGACGGTCAACGCCCGCCCGAGCCGGGCCGCCAGCAGCAGGGCCGCCGCGCCGGTCGCCTCGTCCTCGTCGATCCCGTCGCCCCGGCCCGGGAAGGCCCGCGCCCGGACCGTGCCGGCCGCCTCGTCCTGCCAGGCCCAGGCGTACACCCACTCCCCCGGCGGCGGCACCTCCAGCGCTTCCACCTCGGCCGCCGAGCCGTACTGCCGCAGGGTGCGCCCCGGGGCCCACTCCGGCCGGGCCTCGATCCGGGTCAGCCCGTCCTCGCGGCGCACCGCCACCACCCCGGCGGCGGTCACCAGCCGGTCCACGCCGAGCAGCCAGGCGGCACCCACGCACGGGTGGCCGGCGAAGGGCAGCCGCACGCTCGGGGTGTAGATGTCGATCTCCCCGCGCTCCGGGTCGTCGACGAACACCGTCTCGCTGAAACCCAGTTCACGGGCGATGGCCTGCCGCGCCGCCCGCCCCGGCACGCCGGCGCCGTCGCGCACCACGCCGAGTTCGTTGCCGTGCCGCCCGTCCGGCCCGCAAAAGACCCGCAGCACCTCATAGACAGTCATTTCCCACCTCGTCAATTACCGTTCCGGCGTGGCTCCGACCGAACGCAACGACACCGTGACGAAAAGGCGAGGACGGATGTCGGTCGCCTCCAGTACTGTGCGCTCTCGTCCCCGGACGGTTCCCGTCGCTTTTCTCCTCCCACAGGAAACCCCTTGAACAATCTCGACTTCAGCGCAAACCCGCTCCTTTCCTGGTACATCGTTCTCCTCGCGCTCAGCGGTGCGATCATGCTGGTCCTCGGAGTCGTGGGCGCCGGGCAGAAGGTCGGCCTGCGGATCCTCAGCATCCTGTTCGGCGTCGGGTTCCTCGGGTACGCCTACTACCTCGCATTCGTCTTCCAGGGCGGCGAGGTCATCATCTTCTTCAAGGTGTTCATCCTCCCGGTCGGAATGATCGTCGCCTCGGTGAAGGCCATCGTCGAGCGCAGCAACGCCAAGAAGGCACCGACCCCGCCGGTCGCGCCGTACAACCCGAACGCCCCGTACAACCCGAACGCGCCGTACAACCCGAACGCCGCCGCCCCGCAGTCCGCGTTCAACCCGAACGCCCCGCAGGCCGGGCAGCCGGGCCAGCCGGTGCCGCCGCAGGGTGCCGCGCCCTACCAGCCGGGTGCGCCGGCCCAGCCGGTGGCGGACAACCCGTACGCCCAGCCGCAGCCGCCGCAGCAGCCGGCCGGCTGAGTCCCGGAACACCGGAAGGCCCGTCCATCCCCGCCTTCGAGCGGGGACGGACGGGCCTCGTGCTGTCCGGGGTCAGTTCCCGGCGCCCTGGGCGCCCTTGCGGCGGCGGGCCACGACCAGGGTCCCGATGCCGAGGGCGATCGCGGTCGCGCCGGTGATCGCCATCGGGGCGGCCGAGGAGCCTCCGCCGGTGGAGGCCAGCCGGGTCTCCGTGACGACGGCCGGAGCCGGGGCGGCGGCGGCCGCCTGCACGGGCTCGGCCGCGGGGCTCGGGGCGCCGGCGGTGACCTGCGCGGCCGGGACGGCGGTGACCGGGGTCGGGTCGGTGGTGACCGGGGTCGGGTCGGTGGTGGCCGGGGCGGTGCCCGGCGAGGTGGGAGCCGAGGTGCCGGTGGTACCAGCGGCGGCCTCGATCCTGAAGTCCACCGCGGGGCTGGAGGTCCCACGCTCGGTCCCGCCGGGGCCGGCCAGGCTGTAGCCGTTGGCGAAGACCGACTCCGCGCCCGCCGGCGCGTCCTTGGCCCAGGCGAGCCGCAGGTTGACCGTACGGGTCTCGCCGTCGGGCAGCGGGATGACGTCCGCGTCCTTGTTACCGGTGTGCAATTCCACGCCGAGCTGAGTGCTCGGGATGTCTCCCAGCGGCACCGGGGTGGCGGCCAGCCACTGACCCTGCTGGGTCTGGAACTCCAGCTTGACGACGTCGGCCGGCAGCGGGTGCTCGCCTTGGAACACGATCGCCGGGACGATGCGGAGGTCCTTGCCGGTGTGGTTGCTGTAAACGGCCTTGAAGGGCTTCGCCTCACCGCCGGCCGTGAAGGAGGCGGGCACGTCCTCGACCTTCACCTCCGGGAGTCCGACCGGGGCCGGGGTGGTCGGGCCGCCCACCGGAACGACGGTGAAGTTCGGGGTGCCACCCGAGGCCACGGTGGGGCGTTGCCCCGGGGCGGGCAGGGTCGGGTCCAAGGCCACCGCGCTGAGGGCGGCGGAGGCCTGGCCGGGGGCGGCGTCGGCGGTGAAGGTCAGCCGCAGCCGGTAGCTGAACTCGGCGCCGGCCGCCAGGTGCAGCTCGGTAGCGAACTGGTCCAGCGCCCAAGCGCCGCCGGCGTCGCCGCCCTGCACCTTGGCGTCATGCCACTGGGTGTCGCCGGGGCGCTGGTACTCCAGCTTGAGCTGGCTCTGCCGGGGCCCGCTGCCGCGGACCGTCGCGACGACGAAGTCGGTCTGCACGTCCATCTGGTGGTCGGCGGTGTTCTTGAGGGTCGAAATGAACTCGACCGAGGTGCCCGCCTCGACCGTGGTCGGGAATGCGCTCGTAGTGATCATGATGGGCGAGGCCAGGCCTTGCGGCGCTGGGACGGGAGCCGTGGGGCCGGCCGTCGGCGCCGCGAGGGCAGCCGGGGCCGAGGCAAGGGCGACGCCGGAGACCAGGGCGGCGGTGGCGGCCACGGCGAGGATTCTGCGGGACTGATTGCGCAAGGGGACCTCACGGGAGAATTCGGGCGTAACCCGATAAAAGTGCGAAATCGCAGGCGTGAGGGGCCTATTGAGGCCGTGAAGGCGCCGCCGGAATTCCCCCCACCATCAGCGACGGCGGAATCATATCCCTCCGGTCGGACAGGTTCGCGAACGGGTTTTCCGCGCCCCACTCTCGGGGGTATCCCTGAGCGGACCCCGACCCGGGGCTACGCCTTCCCGGTGACCCGTCGGGGTCGAGGATCGCCTGGTGGGTGGACGTTTCCGGACCCGCGGCGGCGGAGCATGGAAGTACGCCCGCCGGACCGCCCGGTCGGACCGCAAGCCAAGGGAGTCCCCCATGAGCGCCCGCCTCGCCCGTCCCCGCCACAACCGTGTCATCGCCGGCGTCTGCGCCGGGATCGCCGAGCGCTTCGGCCTCACCCCGTGGACCGTCCGACTGATCTTCCTGCTGTCCTGCCTGCTGCCCGGCCCGCAGTTCCTGGTCTACCTCGCGCTCTGGGTGCTGCTCCCCCAGGAGCCGTGAGGCCGTACCGGCGGGCACGGCGACGGGCCGCCCGCCCCCGGATCTCTCCGGGGGCGGGCGGCCCGTCGTCATGCGGTGCGGCCGGATCAGCCCAGCGGCAGGCCCGGAACGGCGTTGGCCAGGCCGCCGACCGGGGTCTTGTCCAGGCCGGGGACGCCCGGGAGGGCGGCGCGCTGCTGGGTGACGCCGGCGACCGGGGCGGCGGGCGCGGCCTCGGCCGCCGGAGCGGCCGGCTGACCGGCCGTCGGGGTCAGGGTGCCGAGCGTGCCGGCGACCTTGTCGCCGCCGGGCAGCTTCGCCGCGGTGTCGGTGACCGCACCGGTCACCGCGGGGTTCGTCACCGCGCCGGTGGGCAGCCCGAGGCCGCCGGCCGCCTGGCCGGCCGCCGCGGAGGCGGTGCCGGCGCCGACCGCCGCGATGGCGATGCCGAGCGCCGCGGTACCGGCGGCCTTGAGAGCCTGCTTCATGGTTCGTCCCCTTGGGTCCTCGTCGGTGGCCGACATCGCGCGGGGCGGCGGACGGGCGAGTGCCGCCACGGCCTGTCAGCAATGACTGGCACACCGTAGTGACAGGGTCGCGCGAGAACCAAAGGGCGTTCACTCACCAGAGTGAGTAGTCGGATGAACGCCAACTTCCGTACCCGGAAACCGCGTTCATCCGACCTCGGGGCCGTCGGCTCAGTTGCCGCCGGTACCCGCGCTGAACAGCCACTCCGCCTTGAGCTCGGCGTAGCCCGGCTTGATCACGTCGTTGATCATCGCCAGCCGCTCGTCGAAGGGCAGGAACGCGGACTTCATCGCGTTCACCGTGAACCACTCCATGTCGCCCAGGGTGTAGCCGAAGGCCTCCACCAGGTGGCCGAACTCCGCGCTCATGCTGGTGCCGCTCATCAGCCGGTTGTCGGTGTTCACGGTGACCCGGAACTTCAGCCGGCTGAGCAGCCCGATCGGGTGCTCGGCGTACGAAGTGGCCGCCGCCGTCTGGAGGTTGGAGGTGGGGCACATCTCCAGCGGGATGCGCTTGTCGCGCACGTACGCGGCCAGCCGACCCAGCTCGACGCTGCCGTCCTCGTTCACCGTGATGTCGTCGACGATCCGCACGCCGTGGCCGAGCCGGTCGGCGCCGCAGCACTGCAGGGCCTCCCAGATCGACGGCAGGCCGAAGGCCTCGCCCGCGTGGATGGTGAAGTGGTTGTTCTCGCCCTTGAGGTAGTCGAAGGCGGCCTGGTGGCGGGTGGGGGGGTAGCCCGCCTCCGCGCCGGCGATGTCGAAGCCGACGACGCCCGAGTCCCGGTGGCGGTTGGCCAGTTCGGCGATCTCCTGCGAGCGGGCGGCGTGCCGCATCGCGGTGATCAGGGTGCCGATGCGGATCCGGTGCCCGGCCGCGCGGGCGTTGGCCTCACCGAGGCGGAAGCCCTCCTGGACGGCCTCGACGACCTCGTCCAGGCTCAGGCCGCCCTCCAGGTGCTGCTCGGGGGCGTAGCGGACCTCGGCGTACACGACGCCGTCGGCGGCCAGGTCCTCGGCGCAGTCGGCGGCGACCTTGATCAGGGCCTCGCGGGTCTGCATGACGGCGCAGGTGTGCGCGAAGGTCTCCAGGTAGCGGACCAGCGAGCCGGAGTCGGCGGCCTCGCGGAACCACTCGCCGAGCTCCTTGGCGTCCGTGGTCGGGAGGCCCTCGTAGCCGGTCGCGGCGGCGAGCTCGACGACGGTCTCCGGGCGCAGCCCGCCGTCGAGGTGGTCGTGCAGCAGGACCTTCGGCGCGCGGCGGATCTGCTCGGGGGTGGGAATGCGCGGGCCCGTGCCCGCGGTGGTGACGGGGATCTGCTTCTCCATTGCGGAAATATAGCCCCTACGCGCGTAGACCCACCACCGGGAATACCACCGGATGGTCCAAAGTGCACCGGGAATTCCTCCTCCCGGTCCATACGATCCACCAAAAGGCCGCACCCCCGTCGGGCCCCGCCGAGGCGGTTCAGTCGTGGTGCAGCAGCCGCCCCCGCCGGGACAGCACGAAGTCCCGGAACGCCGCCACCGGCGGTGTCAGCGGCCGCCCCGCCGCCCAGGCCAGGCCGATCGCCCGCCGGGTCCGCGGTGCCGTCACCTCCAGTTCCACCACCCCGGGCCGCGGCACCAGCGCCGGCGGCAGCAGCGCCACCCCCAGCCCGGCTGCCACCAGCCCCCGCAGGGTCTCGGTCTCCTCCCCCTCGAAGGCCAACCGGGGCACGAAGCCGGCCTGTTCGCAGAAGCCGTCCGTGATCATGCGCATCCCGTACCCCCGCTCCAGCCCGACGAACGTCTCCTCGGCCACCTCCGCCAGCCGGATCCGCCGCCGCCCCGCCAGCCGGTGGTCCGCCGGGACGACCAGGTGCAGCCGCTGCTCGTCCAGCAGGCGGGCCGTGAAGGCCGGGTCGTCCGGCAGCGGCGCGACCAGGCACAGGTCCAACTCGCCCGCCCGCAGCCGCTCCAGCATCGCCATGCCGTAGTCCTGCACCAGCTGGAACCGCACCTGCGGGTGCGCCGCCCGGAAGCCCCGCAGCAGGGCCGGGACGGCGTCCGGGCCCATCGTGTGCAGGAAGCCGAAGGTCACCCGCCCCACCGCCGGATCCGCCTCCGCCCGGGCCGCCTCCGCCCCGCGCTCCAGCTCCGCCAGTGCCCGCTCCACCGAGGCCAGCAGCAGCCGGCCCGCCCTGGTCAGCCGGACCGTCCGGCCCTGACGGGCCAGCAGATCCACCCCCAGCTCCGCCTCCAGCCGGGCCACCGCGCGGGACAGCTTCGGCTGCGGCACCCCGAGCAGTGCCGCTGCCTGGGTCACGTGCTCCAGCCGGGCCACCGCGGCGAACTGCGCCAGCCTGGGCGCCAGCAGCACGGCCGGCTCCTCCGGCCCCAACTCGGCCGCCCGGTAGGGCTGATCCGTCCCGTCCGACACATCCGCCACGGCCATCCCCGTCCACCTCGACTCATACGCCAGTGCATCGATCATCCACTCTTCATGTATTGGACGCATCAAGCGCGCCGGGCCTACCGTCGATGCCATGCAGCCCGCCGATACCAGGGCATCCGCAGCCACCCCGGATGCCTCCACCGCCCGCACACCCGGCACACCCGACCGGGACGACCGGCACCGCCCGGGCGGGCGCGGCTTCCGCCGTGCCAACCTCGCCCTGTTCGCCGCCGGGATCGCGACCTTCGTCCTGCTCTACTCCACCCAGGGCCTGCTGCCGGTCCTCTCCGCCGACCTCGACCTCACCCCCGGCCAGGCCAGCTGGACGGCCTCCGCCGCCACCCTCGGCCTCGCCCTCGGGCTGCTCCCGGCCAGCGCGCTCTCCGACAAGTACGGCCGCACCGCGGTGATGACGGCCTCCGTCCTGACCGCCTCCGCCCTCGCCGTCGCCCTGCCCTTCGCGCCCGACCTCACCACCCTCGTCGTGTTGCGCGTCCTCCAGGGCGCCGCCCTCGCCGGGCTCCCCGCCACCGCCATGGCCTACCTCGCCGAGGAGGTCCACCCCAGCGCACTGGCCACCGCGATGGGCCTGTACGTGGCCGGCAACAGCATCGGCGGCATGGGCGGCCGGCTGGTCTCCGGCTGGACCGCCGCCGCCCTCGGCTGGCGCTGGGGCCTCGCCGCCTCCGCCGCCCTCGCCCTGCTCGCCGCGCTCGCCTTCCGGCTGCTGATCCCCGCCGCCCGGCACTTCGCCCCGGCCCCGGTGGACCCCCGCGCCCTCGCCCGCACCGTCGGCCGGCACCTGCGCAACCCGCTGCTGGTGCGGCTGTACGCGCTCGGCCTGCTGTTCATGGCGGTGTTCGGCGCGGTCTACAACACCGTCGGCTACCGGCTGATCGCCGCGCCGTTCCACCTGCCGGAGTCGGTCGCCGCCTCGATCTTCGTGGTCTACCTGGTCGGCACCGGCACCTCCGCCGCGGCCGGCCGCCTCTCCGGCCGCCTCGGCCGCCGCGGCGCCCTCTACGTCGCCATCGGCGTCACCGCCGCCGGCCTGCTGCTCTCGCTCGCCGACTCGCTGGTCTGCGCGCTGCTCGGCCTGGTGCTGATCACCGCCGGCTTCTTCGCCGGCCACGCCACCGCCTCCTCCGCCGTCGGCCGCACCGCCACCGAGGGCCGCGCCCAGGCCTCCGCCCTCTACCTGATCGCCTACTACCTCGGCAACAGCCTCGGCGGCACCCTCGGCGCCGACGCCTACCACTCCACCGGCTGGCCCGGCGCCGCCACCGTCGGCCTCACCGCCATGACCCTCGCCGCCGCCGTCACCCTCTACGCCACCCGCCAGGCCCGTACCACGAGGCAAGCGGTCGCGGACGCTTGACAGTCCCCGCCGATACACTCCGGGTGTGAGCGTCGATCCTGCTGTGTACACCAGGCTGCTTGAGATCGCGGATCAGCTGCCGAAGGTGCCGGGGATAGGGAAGATCGAGATCGCCGGCGGCCAGATCGTCATGATGACGTCGCCGGTGAAGCGCCACGAGCTCGCCGTGCTCCGAATTGCCCGACAGCTGAACGCCCAGCTGCCGACCACTCATCCCGGCTACATCGCGCATCCCGGTGCGGATCTTGAGGACGCCGGACTGGGCAGGCTTCGCAACCCTGATCTGATGGTCTTCTCCGAGAAGGCACTCGAGAGCGACCAACCTGCGCTCCTGCCGCATGAGGTGCTACTGGTCGTCGAGGTCGTCTCGAAGTCCAACCCTGAGAACGACTATCGCGACAAGGTCCACGACTACTCGACCATGGGTATCCCGCTCTACATGATCATCGATCCGCGTACGGGCACCGGCATCGTGCATTCGGAACCCGACTACGAGTCCCGCGAGAAGTTCGTCTTCGGCGACAAGATCACCGTCGGCGCCTGGACCCTCGACACCAGCGGTCTGCTCACGTACGCCTGAGGTGAGTGCCCGCCAGGAACAGGAAGTCGATGAGGCGATCGCCGAGGGCGAGCGCGGCGAGGTCTTCCAGGACGGGGACAATTTCCTGCAGTCACTCGCGGACGACGCCGGTCCGGACCTGGCCGAGATCAAGCTCCACGCCGGCGTACAAGCCACCTGACCGGGGAGAACATCGAGCCGCCCGCCGTACGAATCGGCGGGCGGCTCATGTAGTCCCGAGATCAGGCGATGCGGTCGAGGACGATCGGGTTCGGGGTGAACGCCGTACCCGCCGGGGAGACCCCGATGCCGCCGGCCAGCGCCTCGATGGCGTACTCGTAGCGCTCCGGGGTGTCGGTGTGCAGGGTCAGCAGGGGCTGGCCGGCCACCACGGTGTCACCGGGCTTGGCGTGCATCTCGACGCCGGCGCCGGCCTGCACCGGGTCCTCCTTGCGGGCGCGGCCGGCGCCCAGGCGCCAGGCGCAGACGCCGATCGCGTAGGCGTCCAGCTCGGTGAGCACGCCGGAGGCGGGCGCGGGGATGACGTGCTGCTCGCGGGCGACCGGGAGCGGGGCGTCGACGTCGCCGCCCTGGGCGGAGATCATGCGGCGCCAGTGGTCCATCGCCGAGCCGTCCCGCAGCGCGTCGGCCGGGTCCTTGCCGTGCACGCCGGCCGCGGCGAGCATCTCGCGGGCCAGGGCGAGGGTCAGCTCGACGACGTCCGCGGGGCCGCCGCCGGCCAGCACCTCGACGGACTCCCGGACCTCCAGCGCGTTGCCCGCGGTGAGGCCGAGCGGGGTGGACATGTCGGTGAGCAGGGCGACGGTGTTGACCCCGGCGGTGGTGCCCAGGCCGACCATGGTGCGGGCGAGCTCGCGGGCGTCGTCCAGGTTCTTCATGAAGGCGCCGGAGCCGACCTTGACGTCCAGGACGAGCGCGCCGGTGCCCTCGGCGATCTTCTTCGACATGATCGAGGAGGCGATCAGCGGGATGGCCTCGACGGTGCCGGTGACGTCGCGCAGCGCGTACAGCTTCTTGTCGGCGGGCGCGAGGCCGTCACCGGCCGCGCAGATGACCGCGCCCGCGTCGCGCAGGACGTCCATCATCTCGTCGTTGGAGAGCAGGGCGCGCCAGCCGGGGATGGACTCCAGCTTGTCCAGGGTGCCGCCGGTGTGGCCGAGGCCGCGGCCGGACAGCTGCGGGACGGCGGCACCGCAGGCGGCGACCAGCGGGGCGAGCGGGAGGGTGATCTTGTCGCCGACGCCGCCGGTGGAGTGCTTGTCGCTGGTGGGCAGCGGCAGCGAGGAGAAGTCCATCCGGACGCCGGAGCGGATCATGGCCTCGGTCCAGCGGCTGATCTCGTGCGGCTTCATGCCGTTCAGCAGGATCGCCATCGCCAGCGCGGACATCTGCTCGTCGGCGACCTCGCCACGGGTGTAGGCGTCGATGACCCAGTCGATCTGAGCGTCGCTCAGCTCGCCGCGGTCGCGCTTGGTCCGGATGACGGAGATGGCGTCCATGCGTGCTCCAAGAGGGGTTTCAGGTGCGTCGTACACATGCGTCGTACACATGCATCGAGAAGATGCGTGGAAAGCGAAGAGTGCCGCGAGATGACCGGATTCCGGCCCACTCGCGACACTCTACGCGCGTAACAATTCGAGATGCTAGAGCCGCTCCGGCCCGAACGCGTCGGGCAGGACCTCGCTCATCGGCTTCACCCCGGAGGCCAGGTCGACCAGCAGCTCGGGCCCGCCGTGCTCGTACAGCAGCTGGCGGCAGCGCCCGCACGGCATCAGCAGTTCGCCCGCGCCGTCGACGCAGGTGAAGGCGACCAGCCGGCCGCCGCCGGAGGCGTGCAGCGCGGACACCAGCCCGCACTCGGCGCACAGCCCGAGCCCGTACGAGGCGTTCTCCACGTTGCAGCCGCTGACCAGCCGACCGTCGTCGACCAGCGCCGCCGCACCGACCGGGAACTTGCTGTACGGGGCGTACGCGTGGCCCATCGCCTCGCGCGCCGCCTCGCGCAGCCGCTCCCAGTCGACCGCGGGGGCCGTCACTTGCCCTGGCCCTTGCGGTAGATCTGACCGTCCGCCTTGGGCATCCGCAGGCGCTGCGAGGCCAGCGAGAGCACCACCAGGGTGATCACGTACGGCGTGGCGACGATCAGCGGACGCTGGACCTCGTCGGTCAGCGCGTACCAGGCGCCCAGGCCGCTGGCCACCACGAAGGCCACCACGGTCGCGGTGTACTTGCGGCGGTACAGCTGCCAGAGGGCGAGCAGCGCCATCGCGATCGAGACGACCAGGATCAGCACGTGCACCGACTCCGGGTCGCGCAGCTGGAGGCTGTCGGTGAAGCCGAACAGGCCCGCGCCCATGGCGAGGCCGCCGGGCATCCAGTTGCCGAAGATCATCGCCGCGAGGCCGATGAAGCCGCGGCCCAGGGTCTGGCCGTCCTTGTAGAAGTGCGCGGCGACCAGCGAGAGGTACGCACCGCCGAGGCCCGCGAAGGCGCCCGAGGCGATGACCGCCAGGTACTTGTACTTGTAGACGTTGACGCCCAGCGACTCGGCCGCGGTCGGGTTCTCACCGCAGGAGCGCAGCCGCAGGCCGAACACCGTACGCCAGAGCAGGAAGTAGCTGGCCACGATCAGCACGGCGGCCAGCACCACGACCACCGACAGGTTGGTGACCAGACCACCCAGCACGCCGGCGACGTCGGAGACCAGGAACCAGTGGTGGTTCTCGATGCTCTTCAGGCCCGAGGACAGCCCCGGAACGGTGATGTACGGCAGCGGGTCCGCCGGCGGGGACTGGTTCGCCCCGGCGCCGGCCGAGATGTAGTCCTTGTAGTAGATCCGGTTGACGTACGCACAGATGCCCGGGATCAGCAGGTTGATGCCGACGCCGGAGACGATGTGGTCGACGCCGAAGGTGACGGTGATGACCGCGTGCAGCAGACCGCCGAGCGCACCGCCGAGCATGCCGGCCAGCAGGCCGACCCACGGGTTGACCAGGTAGCCCGCCCAGGCGCCGCAGAAGGTGCCGGCGACCATCATGCCTTCGAGGCCGATGTTGACCACACCGGCCCGCTCGGACCAGAGACCGCCGAGGCCGGCCATGCCGATCGGCACGGCGGCACTGAGCGCGGCGGTGACCTGACCGGAGGAGGTCAGCGAGTGGTTGCCGGTGGCCATGCCCACGGCGGAGAACAGGACCAGGGCGCCCGCGATCAGGAGCAGGACGACCGGCCAGGACAGCTTGCGCTTCTTCGCGGGTGCGCCCGACGCCTTGGGACGGGCAGCAGTAGCGGTGCTCACGCGGACACCTCCTTCTTCTCAGTGGCCGCGAGCTGGGCGGCGAGCTGCTCGCCGACCTTCTTCTGCTGGCGCGTCAGGCCGTAGCGGCGCACCAGCTCGTACGCGACGACGACGCAGATGACGATGGTGCCCTGCATGACGTTGACGATCTCGGAGGGGAAGCCGCCCTGCAGCGGCAGCTGCGCACCGGTGGCGTCCAGGAAGGCGAACAGCAGGGCCGCGAAGGCCATACCGATCGGGCTGTTCCGGCCGAGCAGGGCGATCGAGATGCCCAGGAAGCCCAGGCCGGGCTGGAAACTCTGGCCGTAGGAGAAGGAGTTCTGCAGCAGCTCGGGCATGCCGATCAGACCGGCGATCCCACCGGAGACGAACATCGAGATGACGACCATCTTCTTGACGTTCACGCCGGAGGCGGTCGCGGCGGACTCCGAGCGGCCGGTGGCGCGCAGGTCGAAGCCGAAGCGGGTGCGGGTCAGGGTGAACTGGAAGACCACACCGACCAGGATCGCGAGGAAGAGGAAACCCCAGAGGGTGCCGCCGGCCGTCTCGATGCCGAAGAAGTGGCTCGACTGCGAGATCGGCTCGGTCTGGATCGAGTTGCTGGTGGAGCTGGCCTTCGGCGCGAAGACGCCGGGGACGAGCAGCAGACCGACGATCGCGAGCGCGATGGCGTTCAGCATGATGGTCGCGATGACCTCGCTGACGCCGCGGTAGACCTTCAGCAGACCGGCGATGCTCGCGTACAGACCGCCGACCAGCATGGCGGTGACCAGCAGCAGCGGGATCTGGATGAACGACGGCAGGTCGACCTGGGCACCGACATAGGCCGCGAACAGCGCGGCGACCTTGTACTGGCCCTCGACGCCGATGTTGAACAGGTTCATCCGGAACCCGAACGCGGCGGCCGCGGCGGCCAGGTAGTAGGTGGTGCTCCGGTTGAGGATGCTCACCTGGCCGTCCGACTTGGTGGCGAACGTGATCATCACGTTCCACGCGTCGAACGGGTTCTTGCCCGAGGTCGCCAGCAGGACCGAGCAGATCGCCACGGACAGCACGACCGCGAGCACCGGCGCCGCCAGTGCGAGCACGATCCGCTCACCGCTGATCCGCTGCGCCAGGCTGCGCTTGGCGGCGGGGTTGGGACTGGTCATGGGTTACTCCCCCGCCTGCGGGTCGTCGGCGGTGTCGGTGTGCGGGTGCTCGGCCGCGGCCTCGGTGCCCTCGGCGGCGAGGGCCTGCGCCTCGGCGACGGCCTCCGGCTCGGACTCAAGGTGGCCGGCGGCGGCACCGGTCATCGCGGTGCCGAGGTCCTCGGCGGTGACGGTGGCCGGGTCGGCGTCGGCGACCAGGCGGCCGCGGTAGATGACCCGGATGGTGTCGGAGAGGCCGATCAGCTCGTCCAGGTCGGCCGAGATCAGCAGGACGGCCAGGCCCTCCCGCTGGGCGACCCGGATGTGCTCCCAGATCTGCGCCTGCGCGCCGACGTCCACGCCACGGGTGGGGTGGGCGGCGATCAGCAGCTTGGGCTGGTGGCTCATCTCGCGGCCGATGATCAGCTTCTGCTGGTTGCCGCCGGAGAGCGAGGCCGCGGTGACCTCGATGCCGGGAGTGCGGACGTCGTACTCCTGGACGATCCGCCGGGTGTCCTCGCGGGCGGCGGCCGGCTGGAGCAGCACACCGCTGGAGTTGGGCTCCTCGGTGACGTGGCCGAGGATGCGGTTCTCCCAGAGCGGGGCCTCCAGCAGCAGGCCGTGCTTGTGGCGGTCCTCGGGGATGTAGCCGATGCCGGCCTCGCGGCGGGCCCGGGTGAGGGTGCCGGTGAGGTCCTTGCCGTCCAGGGTGACGATGCCGCCGTCCAGCGGCAGCATGCCCATGATGGCCTCGACCAGTTCGGCCTGGCCGTTGCCCTCGACACCGGCGATGCCGAGGATCTCGCCCTTGTGGATGCGCAGCGAGATGTCGTCCAGGACGACGCGCTCGATGCCCTCGGCGTCGGTCTTGGCGATCCGCAGGCCCTTGACGTCGAGCATCTCGGTGGTGGTGACGGTCGACTCGCGGCTCTCCGGGGAGGGCAGCTCGGCGCCGACCATCAGCTCGGCCAGCTGGCGGGCGGTGACGGCCTTCGGGTCGGCGTCGCCGACCGTGGTGCCGCGCCGGATGACGCTGATCGCGTCGGCCACCGCGAGCACCTCGTGCAGCTTGTGCGAGATGAAGATGACGGTGACGCCCTCGGCCTTGAGCTCGCGCAGGTTGTCGAACAGCGCGTCGACCTCCTGCGGGACGAGCACGGCCGTCGGCTCGTCGAGGATCAGGATCTTGGCGCCGCGGTACAGCACCTTGAGGATCTCGACGCGCTGGCGGTCGGCGACGCCGAGGTCCTCGACCAGGGCGTCCGGGCGCACGCCCAGGCCGTACTGGTCGGAGATCTCCTTGATCTTCGCCTTCGCCTTGGCGCCGATGCCGTGGAGCTTCTCGCCGCCGAGGACGACGTTCTCCAGCACCGTGAGGTTGTCGGCCAGCATGAAGTGCTGGTGCACCATGCCGATGCCGCGCGCGATGGCGTCGCCGGGGGTGTGGAACTCGCACTGCTCGCCGTTGATCGCGATGGTGCCCTCGTCCGGCTTCTGCATGCCGTAGAGGATCTTCATCAGCGTCGACTTGCCGGCGCCGTTCTCGCCCATGAGGGCGTGCACGGTGCCGGTGCGGACGGTGAGGTTGATGTCGTGGTTGGCCACGACACCGGGGAAGCGCTTGGTGATGCCGCGCAGTTCGACGGCCGGGGTCGCCGTCCCCGCGCTGGGGGTTCCGTCCTTGCGCAGGGGGACGGGGTCTGATGCGGTGATGGCGGTCTCCTGGTGGTCTGGAGGCGCGTCGTTGCGCTCGGAGGGCCAAGGGGGGGTCGGGGGGAAACGTGGAGACGGAACGGGGCCCGGGGGTACGCGTTGAGCGCACCCTGCCGGGCCCCTCCCGTTACTCGTGTCGATCATCGCGCTGCCGGGCAGGCGGCAGCGTCAGGTCGCGTCCGGGACGCGCTGACCTCAGGAGGTCGGCGCGGTCGGGATGGTGGTCGCGCCGCTGGTGATGGCGTCGCTGGCGGCCTTCAGCTTGTCCTGGATGTCGTCGATCTTGCCGCCCGTGGTGGCGAGCGAGACACCGCCGGCCTTCAGGTCGAAGAGCTTGATGCCGGTGAACGGCGTGCCCTTCTTGACCGAGTCGATGTACGAGTACACCGCGGTGTCGACGTTCTTGACCATCGAGGTCAGGATGCTGCTCTTGAACTTCGCCAGGGCCGGCTGGTTGGCCTGGTCCGAGTCGACGCCGATGGCGTAGGCGCCCGGCTTGTTGGAGACGGCCTCGATGGCGCCGTTGCCGGAGGAGCCGGCGGCGGAGTAGATGACGTCCGCGCCCTTGTCGAGCTGGCCCTGCGCGGCCTCCTTGCCCTTGTCGGGCGAGTTGAAGCCGGTGAAGTCCGGGGGGGTGGTCAGGTAGGTGGTCTCGACCTGGATGTTCGGGTCGACAGACTTGGCACCCGCCTTGTAGCCGGCCTCGAACTTCTTGATCAGCTCGGTCTGCACACCGCCGATGAAGCCGATGTGGTGGGCCTTCGACTTGTTCGCGGCGGCGACGCCGGCGAGGTACGAACCCTCCTGCTCGGCGAAGACCAGCGACGTGACGTTGGACGGCTGGTCCTTGTCGTTCGAGTCGATGATCGCGAACTTGACGTTCGGGTTGTCCTTGGCGACCTTGTTGACCGCCGGCTGGTAGACGAAGCCGACCGCGATGATGGTCTTGTAGCCGGCGTCGACCAGGTTCTTGAGGCGGGTCTCCTTGTCGGCCTCCGCCTCACCGGTCTTGGCCTCGGCCTCGGTGACGGAGACGCCCAGGTCGGCCTTGGCCTTGTCGAGACCGCGCGCGGCGGAGTCGTTGAAGGACTGGTCGCCACGGCCGCCGATGTCGTAGGCCATACCGACCTTGAGGGCATCGGACGAGCCGGAGGACGCGGAGTTGTCAGTGCTCTTTGCGCCGCAAGCGGCGAGCGAGGCCATGCCCAGGGAACCCGAGAGCACAACCGCGGCGAGCTTCATTGAACGGCGCAAGGGAGTATCTCCTTCTCACACGCACCTGATTAGCGTGGTCGGACGCCACCGTAACGCGCGTAGAACACGGTTGTGTTACGGGCTGCCAGAGCATTCGGGTTGTTATCAAACCGTGGTCTGACGGTCCTCCGAAGGCCCTTTTCCCGCGCGCGGACGGTGGTCCGGGATCGGTCCGGCCCAGTTTACGGAACCGTTCCGGAACTCCGGATCTCGACAACCCGGTCACGGGCCGACCACACACCCCCAGGCAGCGCGATCGTGCCGGGGTCAGATCCGGTCGTCCTCCAGGGCCAGCGCCGCGAACAGTTCCACACCCACGCCGATCGCCCGCTCGTCCACGTCGAACCGGCCCTGGTGCAGGTCACGGACGGTGCTGTCGCCCGGGGCCCGGACGCCCAGCCGGGCCAGCGCGCCCGGGGCGTGCTCCAGGTACCAGGAGAAGTCCTCACCGCCCAGGCTCTGTTCGGTGCCCTCCACCACCTCGGCGCCGCCCCCGCCGAACCGGGCGGTCATCGCCTCCTCCAGCCGCGCGACCGAGACCGCCTCGTTGACCACCGGCGGCACCCCGCGGTGGTAGTCCAGGGTCCACTTGGCCCGGTAGGTCTCGGCGAGCTTGGCGATCAACTCGTGCAGCAGATCCGGCGCCTCGCGCCAGCCGTCCAGCTCCAGGCAGCGGACCGTCCCCTCCAGTTCGGCGTGCTGCGGGATGACGTTGGGCGCGGAACCGGAGGCGATCCGGCCCCAGACCAGGCTGACGCCCCAGCGCGGGTCCATCCGGCGGGCCAGCCCGGCGGGGAGGTCCGCGGCCATCCGGGCGATCGCGGTCACCAGATCGGTGGTCAGGTGCGGGCGGGCGGTGTGCCCGCCGGGGCCGTCCAGGTGCAGCACCAGGCGGTCGCAGGCCGAGGTGATCGCGCCGACCCGCAGGGCGATCCGGCCGACCTCCACCTTCGGGTCGCAGTGCACCGCGAAGATCCGGCCGACGCCGTCCATCCCGCCCGCGTTGATGACGTCCAGTGCCCCGCCCGGCATGACCTCCTCGGCCGGCTGGAACACCAGCCGGACCGGACGGCGCAGCTCGCCGGACCGGACCGCCTCGGCCAGTACCAGGCCGGTGCCGAGCACCACCGAGGTGTGCACGTCGTGGCCGCAGGCGTGGGCCCGGCCGGGGACGGTCGAGCGGTACGGCACGTCGGTCTTGGCGTCGTCGATCGGCAGCGCGTCGATGTCGGCGCGGAAGGCCAGGAACTCGGCCCCCGGGGCGGTGCCGGGCGGGACGACGTCGACCAGCAGCCCGGTGCCGCCGGGCAGCACCCGCGGCTCCAGGCCCGCCGCCGCCAGCCGGTCGCGCAGCAGGTTGGTGGTGCGGAACTCCTGGCGGCCCAGCTCCGGGTGCCGGTGCAGATCACGGCGGAAGGCGATCAGCTCGGGCTCCAGCCTCCGGACCCGGGCGCGCAGTTCGGCGGCGGGGCGTGCGACGGCGAGAGTGCCCGGCTGAGCGGGCTCAGGACGGTTCATCTCCCCAAGAGTAGGCCCGTTGGGGGGATTTGGCCCGACTTCTCGAAAAGAAGTCCCCGGATGGGCGCATACCGGCCTGACAGGTGGGTATGACATCTCGTTTCGGCCGCCTTCCCCGGGTTGCTTGCCCTGTGCAACGATCACCCGGGTCGGCGGTCACGGCTGCCATCGGCTTGACGGATCCGCCGCCCTGACGGCCGCTCAGCGGTCGGCCGACCACCGTGCGGGCGCCGGGGCCGGTCCTCGCGATCCGGATCCCGCCTGGGCGGCGGGGCCGCGGACGCGGTTGAGATGATCGGGTGAACGACCGGATGAGCCCCAGGGAGTGGCAATGACCGAGCAGAAGGTGGCCGTGGTCACCGGTGCCAGCAGCGGAATCGGCGCGGCGACCGCGCGCCGGCTGGCCGCCGAGGGCTTCGAGGTGGTGCTGACCGCGCGCCGGACCGAGCGGATCGAGGCGCTGGCCAAGGAGATCGGCGGGCGGGGCGGTTCGGCAAGAGCGTTCACCGTCGACGTCACCGACCGGGCCGCCGTGGACGCGTTCGCGGCCGAGGTCGGCCGGGTGGACGTCCTGGTGAACAACGCCGGCGGCGCGATCGGCGCGGAGAGCGTCGAGCACGGCGACCCGGCCGACTGGCGGGCCATGTACGAGGTGAACGTGCTCGGGGTGCTGCACATGACCCAGGCACTGCTGCCCGCGCTGCGCGCCACCGGCGACGGCACCGTGCTGGTGCTCTCCTCGACCGCCGCGCTGGCCGCGTACGAGGGCGGCGGCGGGTACGTCGCGGCCAAGCACGCCGCGCACACCATCGCGGCGACGCTGCGGCTGGAGCTGTGCGGGGAGCCGATCCGGGTGATCGAGATCGCGCCCGGGATGGTGAAGTCCGAGGGCTTCGCGATCACCCGCTTCCGCGGTGACGAGTCCAAGGCCGCCGCCGTGTACGCGGGCGTGGCGGAGCCGCTGACCTCCGAGGACGTCGCGGACACGGTGGCCTGGGCGGTCACCCGGCCCCCGCACGTGAACATCGACCTGCTGGTGGTCCGCCCGCGGGCGCAGGCCGCCAACCACAAGGTCCACCGCGGCTGACCGGGCCCCTCCCGGGCGGGCGGCCCGGGGGTCGGAGACGACCCCCGACACCCCGATCGAACACGCGTCGTACACGAGTGGTACACACGTGCGATGACGATCTTCCGGGCCGCCCGCCCACGGGTACTGCTGACCGCCGTGGCGGCAGGCACCCTGCTGCTCACCGCAGCCTGCAACGACACCGCCCCGACGGCCCAGGACAAGGCCTCCGGCACCACCGCACCCGCCACCACCGCCACCACCGCCCCGACGGCCACCCCGACACCCACCCCGAAGCCCAAGGGCGAGGCGGACCCGGCGCTCAAGGCCTTCTACGGCCAGCAGATCACCTGGGCGGACTGCCCGGCCGACCCCAAGGCCGACCAGGCGAAGATCGACACCTCCGGCATGCAGTGCGGCAAGCTGCACGTCCCACTGGACTACGCCGACCCCGGCGCCGACGCGATCGACCTCGCGCTGATCAACTACCGGGCGTCCGACCGGACGAAGCGGATCGGCTCGCTGATGGTCAACCCCGGCGGCCCCGGCGCCTCCGGCGTCGAGATGGTCAAGTACGGCGCCAAGGACTTCGACGGCACCCTGCACAGCCGCTTCGACGTGATCGGCTTCGACCCGCGCGGCACCGGCGACAGCGCGCCGGTGGTCTGCTACGACGACAAGCGGCTCGACGCCCTCAACCAGACGGACACTCCGGACGACCGCGCCGAGCGCAAGGCCGCCCACGTCCAGCAGTCCACCGAGCACGCCGCCGCCTGCCAGGCCAAGGCCGGCAAGCTGCTGCCCTTCGTCGGCACCCGCAACACCGCCCGCGACCTGGACGTGCTGCGCGCGGTCGTCGGCGACAAGAAGCTCAACTACCTCGGCATCTCCTACGGCACCTACCTCGGCGCCCTGTACGCCGAGGAGTTCCCGCAGAACACCGGCCGGCTGATCCTGGACGGCGCCGTCGACCCGGCCCAGGACACCCTGGACCACAGCGTCGACCAGCAGGTCGGCTTCGAGAAGTCCTTCGAGCGCTTCGCCGTCGACTGCGTGGAGAACCACGCCGACGAGTGCCCGCTCGGCAAGGACAAGGACAAGGCCGCCAAGAAGGCCGCCGACTTCCTGGACGGCCTCCACGACCACCCGCTGACCGCCAAGGACGGCCGCAAGCTCGGCCGCGACATGGCCTGGACCGGCGTCATCTCGCTGCTCTACGGCGACGAGAAGACCTCCTGGCAGTACCTGCGGGCCAGCCTCGGCTGGGCGATGGTCCGCGACAAGGGCGACTACCTGATGGCCTTCGCCGACGACTACAACGGTCGCGACAAGGACGGCCACTACAGCCCGATGGACGAGGCCAACGGCGCGATCAGCTGCGCCGACGCGGCCCGCCCCGCGCCGACCCCCGAGCACGCCCAGCAGGCCGTCGACCGGCTGCTCGCCGAGGCGCCGCTGCTGTCCCGGGGCGTGACGGTGGACGACTACACCGAGCCCGGCTGTGCCTACTGGCCGTTCAAGACCCAGGAGAAGCCGCACACCATCCGCGCCGAGGGCGCCGCCCCGATCCTGGTGGTCGGCACCACCGGCGATCCGGCGACCCCGTACTCCTCCGCCGAGAAGCTGGCCCAGGGCTTCGCCGAGGCCACCCTGCTCACCCGGGTGGGCGAGGGCCACGGCGCCTTCGGCAAGGGCAACACCTGCATCGACGAGGCCATGGCCGCCTACCTGACCGACGGCACGATGCCGGCCGAGGGCACCCGCTGCAGCTGAGCCGGTAGCAGACGCGGACGGGGAGGGCGATGACGCGAAGGTGTCAACGTCACAACTTGATAGCTCGTCCGGATGAATTCCGCGCGCGCCCTCCCCAACTGATGGGGGCTCAACTACCGTTGAGGAGCTGCCGGACCAGCGCCGCGCGCCCCTCCGCAGCCCCATACGCCACCTGCTCCACCCACCCCACCGGCACCTTCCCGCCCTCACGAGGAGGACCCGCTGGCCAGCGACATCCCGTCACAGCGGCCCGACGCCAGCACCGAGCCGACCCTCCTCGGCCTGCACCGCTTCAACGAAGCGGACGTCGGCGCCGCGGAGGAGGCCCTGCTCGCCTGCTGCGGCAGCCACCGCTGGGCCCTGCGGCTCACCGCCCACCGCCCCTACCCCGACATAGAGTCCCTGCTGGCCGCCGCCAGCGAGGCCTCCTACGACCTGCGCCCGGCGGACCTCGCCGAGGCGCTGGCCGACGAGAGCTGGATGCCGCAGCCCCTGCTCGGCATGCGCGCCCCCGGCAGCCAGGCCGCGCACACCGCGCTGCGGGCCGCCCACGCCGCCTACGAGGCCCGGTTCGGCCACGTCTTCGTGGTCTGCCTGGACGGCGTCGCCCCGGAGGAGATGCTCGACACCGTGCTCTCCTCCATCCGCACCCGGCTGGCCAACGACCCGGACGAGGAGCGGCTGATCTCGGCGGACGAGCTCCGGCGGATCGCCCTCACCCGACTGGAGCACCTGGTCGCCACCCACTCCGAGGCCGGCGCGCGCTGAGCCCCGGCACCCCCCGCGCGGCCCGGCGCGCCGGACGACCCGTTCGTCCGGCGCGCCGGGCCGTGTCGGTGTGCGTCGATGCGGCCGCACCCGATTCACCCCGCAGAGTGAATCCGATCACCATCCCGTCACCACAGAGCGCCATATTGATCACCCAGAGTGACTATGACGGCCCCGGTTCCCGTCCGACTAGGCCAGAAGTGCCTGATTGATCACACCTGGGTACCCCGGAGGCGGTTCCCGACACGGCGTCGATAGGATGCTGGCGGCCGGTGGACCGTACCCGGCCGGGCTGACCGACACCGAAGCCGGCCGAGCCCCCAATCGCTTCCGGAGGGTTTTTCCGTGCCGGCTGGAACGCTGTACCGCGGCCGGGAAGGCATGTGGAGCTGGGTGGCTCATCGAGTCACCGGCGTCCTCATCTTCTTCTTCCTGTTCGCCCACGTCCTGGACACCGCTCTCGTACGAGTGTCGCCGGAGTCCTACGACACCGTCATTCAGACGTACAAGACTCCGCTCGTGAACCTGATGGAGTACGGCCTGGTGGCCGCCATCCTGTTCCACGCGCTCAACGGCCTGCGCGTCGTCGCAGTGGACTTCTGGTCCAAGGGCCCGAAGTACCAGAAGCAGATGCTGTGGACCGTCGTCGGAGTCTGGGTCGTCCTGATGGCCGGCTCCTTCTACGGCATCCTGCAGCACACGCTGATCGCCTGGTTCGGGAAGTGAGCTGACTGATGTCCACGGAATACTCCGACGCGATCGTCGTCCCCTCCAAGCAGGCGCACACCGGCAAGGGCCTCGGCACCGGCAACCCCGCCGACGCCTTCGTCATCGAGCCGCCGCGCCAGCGGACCAAGAAGACCCCGCGCCGCACCCGCACCAACTTCGAGATGCTGGCCTGGCTCTTCATGCGCCTGTCCGGTGTCGTCCTGGTCGTGCTGATCCTCGGCCACCTGCTGATCATGCTGGTGTTCGACGGCGGCGTCTCCAAGATCGGGTTCGCCTTCGTCGCCGGCCGCTGGGCCTCGCCGTTCTGGCAGGGCTGGGACCTCCTGATGCTCTGGCTCGCCATGCTGCACGGCGCCAACGGCATGCGTCAGGTCATCAACGACTACGCCGAGAAGGACTCGACCCGGCTCTGGCTCAAGGGGCTCATGGGTACCGCCACGGTCTTCACCGTGCTGCTCGGCACCCTGGTGATCTTCACCTTCGACCCCAACATCTGAGCCGCGAGCACCATCGACCATCGGCAGAGGCCAGAGGCGAGTTAACCCCCCATGCAGATTCACCAGTACGACACCGTCATCGTCGGCGCCGGCGGCGCAGGCATGCGCGCGGCCATCGAGTCGACGCAGCGCAGCCGCACCGCCGTCCTGACCAAGCTCTACCCGACCCGGTCCCACACCGGCGCGGCCCAGGGCGGCATGTGCGCCGCGCTGGCCAACGTCGAGGAGGACAACTGGGAGTGGCACACCTTCGACACGGTCAAGGGCGGTGACTACCTGGTCGACCAGGACGCCGCCGAGATCATGTGCAAGGAGGCCATCGACGCGGTCCTCGACCTGGAGAAGATGGGTCTGCCCTTCTCCCGCACCGAGCAGGGCCGGATCGACCAGCGCCGCTTCGGCGGCCACTCGCGCAACCACGGCGAGGCCCCGGTCCGCCGCTCGTGCTACGCGGCCGACCGCACCGGCCACATGATCCTCCAGACGCTGTTCCAGAACTGCGTCAAGCACGGCGTCGAGTTCTTCAACGAGTTCTACGTCCTCGACCTGCTGCTCAACGAGGGCAAGACGGCCGGCGTCGTCGCCTACGAGCTGGCCACCGGCGAGATCCACGTCTTCCAGGCCAAGTCGGTCGTGTTCGCCTCCGGCGGCACCGGCAAGTTCTTCAAGGTCTCCTCGAACGCCCACACCCTCACCGGTGACGGCCAGGCGGTGGCCTACCGCCGCGGCCTCCCGCTGGAGGACATGGAGTTCTTCCAGTTCCACCCGACGGGCATCTGGCGCATGGGCATCCTGCTCACCGAGGGCGCCCGCGGCGAGGGCGGCATCCTGCGCAACAAGGACGGCGAGCGCTTCATGGAGCGCTACGCCCCCGTCATGAAGGACCTCGCGTCCCGTGACGTCTGCTCCCGCGCGATCTACACCGAGATCCGCGAAGGCCGCGGCTGCGGTCCGGACGGCGACCACGTCTACCTGGACCTCACCCACCTGCCGCCGGAGCAGCTGGACGCCAAGCTCCCGGACATCACCGAGTTCGCGCGCACCTACCTCGGCATCGAGCCCTACACGGACCCGATCCCGATCCAGCCCACCGCGCACTACGCCATGGGCGGCATCCCGACCAACGTCGAGGGTGAGGTCCTGCGCAACAACACCGACGTCGTCCCGGGCCTGTACGCGGCCGGCGAGGTCGCCTGCGTGTCCGTGCACGGCGCCAACCGCCTCGGCACCAACTCGCTGCTGGACATCAACGTGTTCGGCCGTCGCGCGGGCATCGCCGCCGCCGACTACGCCAACGCCAACGAGTTCGTCCCGCTCCCGGAGAACCCGGAGACGCTGGTCCAGGGCATGGTCGACAAGCTCCGCGAGTCGACCGGCACCGAGTCCGTGGCGCAGATCCGCAAGGAGCTGCAGGAGACCATGGACGCCAACGCGATGGTGTACCGCACCGGCGCCACCCTCAAGCAGGCGGTCGAGGACATCGCCGCGCTGCGGGAGCGCTACAAGCACGTCTCCATCCAGGACAAGGGCTTCCGCTACAACACGGACCTCCTGGAGGCCATCGAGCTCGGCAACCTGCTCGACCTGGCCGAGGTGCTGGCCGTCTCCGCGCTGGCCCGCGAGGAGTCCCGCGGCGGCCACTACCGCGAGGACTTCCCGACCCGTGACGACGTGAAGTTCATGCAGCACACCATGGCGTACCAGGAGGTTGCCGAGGACGGCAGCACCTCCATCCGCCTCGACTACAAGCCGGTCGTCACGACCCGCTACCAGCCGATGGAGCGTAAGTACTGATGAGCACTCCGACCGTGGAGCACTCGGCCGCTCTGGACGCGGCCGAGGCCGGTGCCGTACAGCTGATCACCGTCACCTTCCGGATCCGCCGGTTCAACCCGGAGGAGCACCCGGACCCGGTGTGGGTCGACTACCAGCTCACCATGGACCCGAAGGAGCGCGTCCTGGACGCGCTCAACAAGATCAAGTGGGAGCAGGACGGCACCCTCACCTACCGCCGTTCCTGCGCGCACGGCATCTGCGGCTCCGACGCCATGCGGATCAACGGCCGCAACCGGCTGGCGTGCAAGACCCTGATCAAGGACGTCAACCCGGAGAAGCCGATCACGATCGAGGCCATCAAGGGCCTGACGGTCCTCAAGGACCTGGTCGTGGACATGGACCCGTTCTTCCAGGCGTACAAGGACGTCATGCCGTTCCTCATCACCAAGGGGAACGACCCGACCCGCGAGCGCCTGCAGTCCGCCGAGGACCGCGAGCGCTTCGACGACACCACCAAGTGCATCCTGTGCGCCGCGTGCACGTCGTCCTGCCCGGTGTTCTGGAACGACGGCCAGTACTTCGGCCCGGCCGCCATCGTCAACGCGCACCGCTTCATCTTCGACTCGCGCGACGAGGGCGCCGAGCAGCGCCTGGAGATCCTCAACGACCGTGAGGGCGTGTGGCGTTGCCGCACCACCTTCAACTGCTCCGAGGCCTGCCCGCGTGGCATCGAGGTCACCAAGGCGATCCAGGAAGTGAAGCGGGCGCTGGTCACCCGCCGCTTCTGATCCCCGCCTGAGCAACGGCGAGGGCCCCGTCCGATCGGACGGGGCCCTCGCCGTTGTCGGATCAGTTCAGCGGGCCGAGGTCGTTCGCGTCGTCCCAGCCGCTGTACATCACCAGGTGCCGGTCGGCCGTGACGGCCCACAGGTCCGGCTTGCCGTCGCCGTTCGCGTCGCCCGAGCTGCCGAGCGTCGGGTAGGCGGCCACGGTGAAGCCGGTGGCGACGACGTTCGCCTTCGGGTCCGCGAGGGCGGAGAAGTCGAAGGTGCCGTCGGCCTTCTTCGGGATCGGGTAGGCGTGCAGTTCGCCGGTGGCCCGGTCACGCGCCCAGAGGGCCTGGTTGCCGGAGGCGTCCGGGCCGGGAGCGACCAGGTCGTAGCCGTTCCAGGCACCGGAGGTGGTGAGCTTGCGGACCTTCTGGAAGCCGAAGGTGAACTCGCCGCCGGCGTGCAGCCAGAGGTTGCCGTTCTCCAGCGTCAGCAGTGACGGGGAGGTGGCATCGGTCACCGGACCGAACGCGAGGATCTGGTCGGCCTTGGACCAGTCGCTCGCGTAGTCGGCAGGGCAGGGCGCGGCCGCCCCCGCGTCGTTCAGGCAGCGGGTCGAGCGCGTCGCACCCGTCATGGGATCGGTGAAGGAGCCGTAGTCGAAGTTCCGGTACAGGTAGAGGTATCCGTCACCGGGCTTGTGGATGAAGATGTCGTCGGACGACGGCGCATGGGAGTTGGACCAGCCGCGGTGGGCCACCTGGAGCTGCGCCCAGCTGCCGTCGCGCGGAGCCCGGTTGGCCGGAATCGTGGTGGTCGGCGTGGCGTCGGTCCCGTTGACCGGGATGTACTGCAGGTTGCCCTGGGCGTCCGGCAGCAGGACGTCCGCGACGCCGTCCCCGTCCACGTCGCCGAGGGTCTTCGGCGGGTTGGGGTTCGTCGGGGCGTAGAAGGAGTAGGTCGTCTGGCCGACGTTGCCCGAGTTGTCGATCGCCTGGACGATGAGGTTGTTGCTCCCCCAGTCCAGGACCTTGAGGTCGACCTTCGCGGTACCGTCGGCCTCCGGCTCGACGGCGTCCGCCGCGTCGCAGCCGGCCACCCCGATGTAGTTCCACGCGTACCGGAAGCAGGCGATGCCGGAGGACTCGCCACCGGCCGGCGCCGGGTCGGCGCCCTTGAGGACGAAAGTCCCCTTCTGGCCCGCGTACTTGGTGGCCTTGCCGCTTGCCGGGAAGTCGGCCGAGGAGACCGTGACGGTCGGACTGGTGGTGTCCACGGTGAAGTGGCAATCCGCCGACGGGGCGGAGGCCTGGGTGCCCTGCAGCGCCCAGGCGTGCCAGGCGTAGCTGTGCCCGTCCAGCAGGCCCGGGACGGTGAGGCCGGCCTGCTGGTTGAAGCCCGCCTGGGCCTCGCCGGTGAACACCGGGTCCTCGGCGCCCGTGGTCACGTCCCAGACGCCGAACCGGGCGCCGGTGCCGGTGACCGTGACGTTGAGCGCCGGTCCGTTGACGCTCCGGCCGATCCAGGTCGGATCGGCCGCCGAGTCACAGGCCTTGACGTGATAGGAGTCGGCCCCCTGGCCCGCGCCGAGGACGGCCGGCGCGGTGTCGGCCATCGCAGCCGTCGGCGTGGCGAGCAGGCCGGCGGCCACAGCCGCCGCGGTGACCCCGCCGAGTCTGCGGGCACGCGAAAGTGTCATGGAGATTCCCCACCCTTTGTGTTCAGCGCGTCCGGTACGCGCATGAGAACGGTGAGGATCTTGCCAGTGGGGACCGACGGGCGGCAACGGGGATTGTCAGTCGGTGACCGGCGTGCGGCGGGTGGCGCGCAGGCCGCGGACGCCGACGGTGCCGACCGCGACGCCGAGCAGGAAGGAGGTGACGGCGAGCAGCAGGTGGATCCAGAAGAACGCGGTGGGCTGGGAGTGGTCGCCGTTCACGAAGGCCTGGTTGCCGGAGTCCTTCCACAGGTTCTTGACGAAAGTCGTCCAGATGATCATCGACCAGACGCCGAAGGCGGTCAGGAACCAGGAGGTGCGGCGGCTGAGCTTCATGGATGGTCCTCGACGGGGGTGTGAAGGCGGGGTGCCTCTCCCAGTATGCGCGGGCCTCCGATCGGCGTAGGGCGGGCCCCTCCTGCGGAGGACCCGTACGGTGTGGCGGACGGCCGGGCTCCGCAGTGGGTACGGTCAGCTGGTGTCCACACCCCGTCACACCTTCGCCCAGTTGTGCGCCGCGGTCACCGCGGCCCTCCCGGTCCTGCTCGCCGCCCCGGCGGCGGTCGCGGCTCCGCAGGCGCCGCCCCCGTCGACCGCGATCGGCGGTGAGCGGCTGGGGATCCCCGGGGTCCAGGTCAGTCCGCTGGCGGGGGCGCCGGCACTGCCGACCGACCTCACCGGCCAGTCCTGGATAGTCTCCGACGCCACGTCAGGCGATGTGCTGGCGGCCTACAACCCGCACCTCAGGCTGCCCCCGGCGAGCACCTTGAAGATCCTCTTCGCGGACACCGTGCTGCCCAAGTTCGACCGCAACGCGGTGCACCGGGTCGCCGACGAGGAGATCCAGAACATCGGCGCCGGCAGCAGCCTGGTCGGCATCAAGGAGAACCTGGACTACCGGGTCGAGGACCTGTGGCGCGGGGTGTTCCTGAGCTCGGGCAACGACGCCGTGCACGTCCTGGCGCACATGAACGGCGGCATCCAGCCGACCGTCAACGAGATGCAGGCCCGGGCCGAGGCCCTCCAGGCCCGGGACACCAAGGTGATCTCCCCGGACGGCTACGACATGGACGGCCAGCTGTCCTCGGCCTACGACCTGTCGCTGTTCGCCCGCTCCGGCCTGCGCAACCCGGACTTCCGGGGGTACTGCGCGACCCGGGACGCGATGTTCCCCGGCGCCGTCGACAAGAACACCGGCCAGCGCGGCAGCTTCGGGATCGCCAACACCGACCGGCTGCTGGGCAGGTACCCCGGACTGATCGGGGTGAAGAACGGCACCACCACCAACGCCGGCTCGACCTTCGTCGGCGCGGCCGAGCGGAACGGCCGGACCCTGCTGGTGACGGTGATGCACCCGGCCAGTTACCAGCGGGTGTACGACGAGACGGCCGAGCTGCTGGACTGGGGGTTCGCCGCGGCCGGCAAGGTGCAGCCGGTCGGCCGGCTGGTGGACGAGAAGCCGGCCGGCGGCGATGAGCCGACCGGTCAGGCAGGCGGCACCGCCGGTGTCCCCGCCCCGCCGCCGCACGCCTCCCCCACCGCGGGCCGCGCCGCCGCCGGGGCGGCCGGGGACGACGGGCCGGGCCTGGGCACCTGGTCGGCCGTGCTGGTCGGGGCCGTGGTCGCGGCGGGCGCCGTGGTGGCCCTCCGGCGCCGGACGGCGGGCCGCGCCGGGGACTGAGCAGCCGCGCGGCACCCCGGCCTCAGGTGCGCGGCCGGGGCGTCCCCGCGGGGGCCTCGGCCCGCGCCTCGGCGGCGTCGGCCGCGGCCAGCAGGGCCCGGCCGTGCTCCCTGGTCCGCTCCCGGGCCGCCGCCGGGTCGGCCGTCGCCGTCCAGGCCACGCAGTACATCAGCAGCCGGCTGACGAAGTTGATCCACAGCAGCAGCGCCACCGGCGTGGCGAAGGCGCCGTACAGGCTCCGCCCGGCGACCGAGCCGAGGTAGGAGGCGAGCAGCAGCTTCAGCAGTTCGAAGCCGACCGCGCCGATCAGCGCGCCGGTCAGCAGGTCCCGGCGGCGCTGGCCGGTGATCCCCGGGAAGGGTGCCAGCAGGTAGGCGAAGAGCAGCATGTCGCACGCTATGGCGATCAGCACCCCGACCCCGGTGAGCAGGTAGCCGCTGCCCAGGCCGATCGCGTCGGCGATCCGCCCGGCGAGCGTGGTGCCGGTGGCGGAGGCGCCCAGCGAGAACAGCGACACCAGGCCGAGGCCGGCCAGCACCACGACGTCCCAGGCCTTGCGCAGCACCGGGTTGCCGTCCTCCTGGGGGAGCTGCCAGAGGTCCCGGATCGAGGTGCGCATGGTGTCCACCCAGCCGAGGCCGGAGACCAGCAGCAGGGCGCCGCTGACCAGCCCGAGGGTGCCCGCGTTGGCCACCAGGGACGGCAGGTTGAGCGCGTCCGACAGGCCCGGCAGCTGGTCGGAGATGCGGTGCTGGAGGTCGGCCACCTGGCTGCCGTTCAGCGTCGCGGCGGCGATCGCCAGGCCGACCGTGAGCAGCGGGAACAGGGCGAGGAAGCCGAAGAAGGTGACGGCTCCGGCCAGCCGGTTGCCGCGGGCGGCGGAGAAGTACTCGTACACCCGGTACGGGCGGCTGCGCAGCACCCGGGCCACGAGCGGGCCCAGGACCGGAAGGCGGGTCAGGAAGTCCACCCGACCGGTTATACCGGTCCGTCCCCCGAACGGCCGTCAGGCGCGGGGCGGATCCGCCCGACCGGGCCGACGACGATGAGCCGTCGACCTCAGCCGTTGACGAGCCGGCGGGCCTTCGCCAGGGCCCGGACGGCCTGGTAGGCGGCGTAGCGCCCGTGGCCGAGCAGTTCGGTGCGCACGCCGTCCACGCCGGGCGGCGGGCGGTAGCCGGCCGGGCGCAGCCGGGCGCAGTGCGCGGCGGAGCGACGGAAGTACTCGCGGCGGTCTCCGGGCGGGATCCGGCCGGGCTTGGCGACCACGGTGTTGAGGTGGTTCAGCATCTTGCCGAAGACGACCGGGCGCCACGGGTCCAGGTCGGGGCGGCGGTCGAGGAAGGCGAAGACCAGGTCGTACTGGGCGAAGACGTCGAAGTGCTTGCGGCTGGCGGTGGCCAGGATGTTGCCGCCCTCCTGGCGCTGGCGGTAGTGCACACCGACCCGGTCGAGCAGGGTGATGCTGGCGGCGGCGAGCAGCGCCGGGTACGTCCAGGGGGTGTCCTCGTAGTAGCCGGCCGGGAAGACCAGTTCCTGCTCGGTGATGAACCCCCGGCGGTAGGCCTTGTTCCAGACGACCTGGAGCAGGTCGAGCAGGTCGGGGCGGGCGGCGAGGTCGAAGACGTCCGGGGAGTCGGCGCCGAAGACGTGGCCGGCGGCGGCGCGGGTGATCCGGCCGTCGGCGTAGGTGCGGGCGTAGTCGTAGACCAGGACGTCCGGGTCGCCGGTGGCGGCGAGGCGGGCGTCGACGGCCTCCAGCAGGCCGGGGGTGAGGGTGTCGTCGCTGTCGAGGAAGACCACGTAGTCGCCGGTGGCGACCTCCAGGCCGGCGTTGCGGGCCCGGCCGAGGCCGACGTTCTCCGGCAGGTGGAGCACCCTGACCCGGGGGTCGGCGGCGGCCGCCTCGTCCAGCATGGCGCCGCAGCCGTCCGGCGAGCGGTCGTCCACCGCGATCAGTTCGAGGTCGGGTCCACCCTGGCCGAGGACGGATTCGAGGCACTCGGCGAGGTAGTCCTGGACCTGGTACACGGGGACGATGACGCTGAAGCGGGGCACGGGCCCAGCGTAGTGGGCCCGGGGAGGGTCGGGCCCCGGAGGTAGGATCGGGGCGCACGTACGCACCGATCCAAGTGCGGCCAGACCCCCAGCGGGCTGCCACGCTCCTCCCGAGAAAGGCCTGCGTAGCCGATGGCTCCCCGCCTCTCCATCGTCGTTCCGATCTACAACGTCGAGCGCTATCTCGTCGAATGCCTCGACTCGATCGCCGCCCAGTCCTTCACGGACTTCGAGTGCGTCATGGTCGACGACGGTTCTAAGGACGGCAGCGCGGCGCTCGCCGAGGCGTACGCGGCCCGGGACCCCAGGTTCCGGCTGGTCCGGCAGGTCAACAAGGGCCTCGGCGCGGCCCGCAACACCGGCATCCGGCACATCGACCCGGACTCCGAGTTCCTGTGCTTCGTGGACAGCGACGACTCGATGCCGCCGAGTGCGTACGAGCTGATGATCAACACGCTGGAGGAGACCGGCTCGGACTTCTGCACCGGCAACGTGCTGCGGTTCCGCGCGGTGGGCTACTACCAGTCCGGCGGGCACTCGAAGCCGTTCAAGGAGACCCGCCTCAAGACCCACATCACCGAGCTCCCGGCGCTGGTCACCGACCGCACCGCGTGGAACAAGGTGTACCGGCGGTCCTTCTTCGACGCCGCCGACCTGCTCTACCCCGAGGGCATCCTGTACGAGGACGCGCCGGTCAGCGTGCCGCACCACTACCTCGCCAAGAGCGTGGACGTGCTCTCCGAGCCGATCTACCACTGGCGGGAGCGCGAGGTCGGCGAGATGTCGATCACCCAGATGCGCACCAACCCCAAGGGCCTGATCGACCGGGTCGCCTCGGTCGAGCTGGTCCGCGCCTGGCTGAAGCGGCAGACCGAGCCGCGCTTCGCCGAGTACCTGCGCTCCTACGACGAGAACACCCTCGTCGAGGAGATCCCGATGTTCTTCTGGTCCGTCGTGGACGGCGACAAGGAGTACCGGGACGCCTACGTCCAGTGCGTCAGCCGGCTGCTCCGCTCGATCGGCCAGGAGCAGGTCCGCAAGCTGCGCGCGCCGCTGCGGCTGAAGTACCACCTGACCCTGCAGAACCGGGTCGACGAGCTGGTCGAGCAGATCAAGTACGAGGGTGAGAGCGGCGGCGGTGTGCAGGCCCGCGGCCTGCTGCGGCCGTACGCGGACTACCCGTTCCTGCGCGGCGGCCGCAAGAGCGTGCCGTCCGGCGTGCTCAAGCTGGACAACTCGCTGGTCATGCGCAGCCGGCTGTACAAGAGCGCCTGGGTGGGCGGCAAGCTGGAGCTGACCGGGCACGCGTACCCGGAGCAGCTGGGCGCGTCGAACAAGCACGACATGGTCCGCACCCTGGTGCTGCGCGAGGCCAAGGGCCGCCGGGTCATCGCGGTGCCGATGAAGACCCAGTACAGCCCCGAGGCCACCGCGAGCTGCAACCACGACCTGTACAACTGCGACTGGTCCGGCTTCACCGTCGCCCTCGACCCGAAGAAGCTCAAGCACCGCGGCCAGTGGAAGGACGGCCACTGGCGCGTCCTGGTGGCCGGCGCGGGCAAGGGCGGGATCTACAAGGGCCGGATCTCGGCGGGCTGGAGCGACACCGCCGAGTCGATCCCGCAGCACTGGGTCGAGCCGGACGTGCGGATCGTGCCGTGGGTCCGGGACAACTTCGTCTACCTCCAGGTGGAGACCGTCAAGGCCCGGGTGACCGGTCTGGCCGCGCACGGCGGCCGGGTTGAGGTCTCCGGTGCGGCCCGCTCCGGGGCGAGCTTCGCCGGGGCCCGGCTTCGGCTCACCCACGTCGAGTCGGACCGCGAGCTGACCTTCCCGGTGGAGCTGGGCACGCCGGCCGGCACGCTGCAGCCGTTCAGCGCCTCCGTCGAGACGGCCGAGCTGACCGCCGTCCGCGAGGCCTGGGCCGAGCTGGACCCGGTGGCCGGCGAGCGCGTCCGCGACCGCTGGGACAGCGCGCTGCTGCTGGCCGACGGCAGCGTCCTGCCGCTGGTCTGGGACGACCGCAACGCACCCGAGCAGCTGCACGTCCCGCTGAACCCGCAGGCGCCGGTCGGGCAGCGCCGGGCGATCTACACCAAGCCCTCCCCGAGCGGCCACCTCCAGCTCTCCGACCAGCTGCTGCAGCCGGTCGTGGACGAGGTGTCGGCGCGCGGCGCCGACGGCTTCCTGCTGAGCGGCTCCTTCCCCCAGCCCGGCGCGCACCGCTGGGAGCTGGTGGTCCGGCACCACTGGCGCGAGGAGGAGCACGTCTACCCGGTGGAGATCTCGGACGGCCGGTTCCGCACCGCGCTGCCCGCCGTGCCGACCGCCACCTTCGCCGGCCGGGTGCCGCTCGCCCAGGGCACCTGGAACGTCTTCTTCCGCCCGGTCGGCGTCCCGGCCGCCAGCCTGCCGGACAGCTACGTGCAGATCTCCCCGGACTGCTTCGGCTCGCTGCCGGTGGAGGTGGAGTCCCGCGGCAAGCGGATCGCGCTGGAGCGCCGCTACCACGACGGCCTGTCGCTGGAGTCGCACTCGGCCCTGCTGCCCGAGGAGCGGTCCGGCTACCGTCAGCGCCGGCTGCGCAGCACCGACTACCCGGCCGCCCGCCGCCTGCCGGTGCGCGACACGGTGCTCTACAACGCCGGCCACGGCAGCGCGTACGCCGACTCGCCGAGGGCGATCCACGAGGAGCTGGTCCGCCGCGGCCTGCCGCTGGAGCACCTGTGGGGCAGCGACGACATGCAGGCCGAGCTGCCGCGCACCGCGCAGCCGATCCGGCTGTGGAGCCCGGAGTGGTTCGAGGCGCTGGCGACCGCCAAGTACATCGTCACCAGCACCCACCTGCCCGACTTCTTCGTCCGCCGCCCCGGCCAGGTGGTCCTGCAGACCCGGATGGGCAGCCCGCTGAAGCAGGTCGGCTTCGACTTCGAGAAGGTCTGGTTCACCGACTCGAACTACCTCAAGGGCCTGGCCCGCGAGGTCCCGAACTGGAGCCTGCTGGTGGCCGGCAACAGCTGGTCCGCCCCGGTGCTGCGGCGCGCCTTCGACTACCAGGGCGAGATCCTGGAGAGCGGATCGCCCCGGAACGACCTGTTGTTCGCGGCCGACCGGGAGAAGACCGCCGAGCAGGTCCGCGAGCGGCTCGGCCTGCCCGAGGGCAAGAAGGTCGTGCTGTACGCGCCGACCTGGCGCGAGGACCGGCGCCGGCCGAACGGCGGCTACCAGATCGACCTGCGGCTCGACCTGGAGGCGGCCAAGGCCGCGCTCGGCGACGACCAGGTGCTGCTGGTGCGCCGGCACAACATGATGTGCGGCCAGATCCCCGGCGCCGGCAACGGCTACATCTGGGACGTCGGCAGCTACCCCGACATGGCGGAGCTGCTGCTGATCGCCGACGTACTGGTCACCGACTACTCGTCGAGCGTCTTCGACTTCGCCACCACCGGCAAGCCGATGATGTTCTTCACCCACGACCTGGAGCACTACCGCGACAACCTGCGCGGTTTCAGCCTGAACTTCGAGGCCGAGGCCCCGGGCCCGCTGCTGGCCACCTCCGAGGCGCTGGTCGACGCGCTCGGACGGGTGGACGCGGTGGCGGCCGAGTACGCGGACAAGGCGGCCGCGTTCCGCGAGGCGTACTGCGACCTGGACGACGGCAAGGCCGCCGCACGGGTGGTCGACGCGATGCTCCGCAAGGAGTAGCCACCGGCTGGTACCGAGGCGCCCGGCGCGATCCGCGCCGGGCGCCTCGGCGATATCTGGGAATTCCCTGAGATCCACCCGCCCTTTACGTCCAATTTGCACTCGAACTTACGTTTAGTCGACGAATTTCAAAGGAAATTCTACGAACCGTACAGTTGACCCGGGGTGCCTTCCCGGGGTGGGATATCAAATCGGCCCCGGACCGGTCGTCACCGGCACCGCGGCCCTCCCGGCCACCGCCATGCCCGGGACCTCATCCCGAAGGGCCATCCGCACCATGTCTTCGCTCACCCGGTTCGTTCTGCCGCACGCCGCCCCCCGGGTGGCCGCCGGTCGGCCAGCCGTCGACGAGGACGTCGCGTTCGGGCTGCTGCGCGCCCGCTGGCACGGCCGCGGGCTGGAGCTCACCGGCTTCGCCCGCCCGCTGGACCAGGACACCGGCCGCCCCGGCTCGGCCTGGACCTGGCTGACCCTGCGGCACGAGGACGGGGCCGAACCGCCGCTCCACCTGCGCTCCAGACCCCGGCGACTGCCCGAGGTCACCGACGACAGCGCCCAGCCCGAGCACAACCACGACTGGTCCGGCTTCACCGTCCTGGTGGAACCCTCCCGGCTGCGCCGGGACGACCGCTGGCTGCTCGGCGACTGGCAGATCGAGACCACCCTCTTCACCCGCCCCCGCCCCACCCGGCTGCGCCGCCAGTACGGCGCCCTCGCCCCCCACTGGTGCGGCTCCGGCGAATACCCGCCCGCCCGCTGGGTGGACCGGGACGTACGCCTCCAGCCGTCCTTCGAGGACGGCCGGCTGCGGCTGCGGCTGGAGCGCCCCGGCGTCCGGCTCGACCGCGCCGAGCCCGCCGCCGACGGCATCCGGCTGGGCGGCGTCGCCGACCACTGCCCGGCCGGCACCGTGCTGCGGCTGCGGCACCGGCAGAGCGAGGCGGTGATCGAGCAGCCGCTCACCCGCACCGGCAACACCTTCGCCGTCGAACTGCCGTACCGGCCGTTCACCGCCGACGGGCGCGGCCGCGAGGACCTGGAGCACTGGGACGCCGAACTGCTGCGCCCCGACGGCGGCACCGAGCAGCTCTGCCTGGACGAGCGCGGCGGCCCGGTGGCCGGCCAGTACCCGCTGCCGGACGCCCCGGGCCGGGTGCTCTACCTCAAGCACCTCGCCGACGGCCGGCTCCAGGTCTGCGTCCAGCCCGCCGCCGGGCTGGTCGACCGGATCGCGGTCCACTTCGGCGGCTTCGAGCTGTCCGGCCACTGCCCGGACCCGGACGCCGGCCGGCTGGAGCTGGTGCTGCGGCACGGCGGCACCGCGGGCGAGGTCCGCACCCCCGTCGAGCCCGAGCCGGACGGCCGCTTCCGGGTGCGGGTGCCCGCCACCCGCACCGGCTCGGACGGCGCCGTGCTGCCGCTGCGCAAGGGCATCTGGGAGGCCGCCCTGGAACCGGCCGACCGCTCCGGCCCGGCCCGGCCGCTGCTCGCCGCCCCGACCGTGCTGCCCGCCCTGCCCGCCACCGCGACCACCGGCGGCAAGCACGTCCTGCTGCAGCGCCGCTGGCACGACACCCTGCTGGTGGACTCCACCCCGGTGCTCGACGCCGCCGAGCGCAGCGCCTGGACCCAGGCCCGGCTGCGCACCGAGCACTACCCCGCGGCCCGCCGCGAGCCGCTGCGCGAGGCGGTGCTGTACGACGTCTTCGGCGGCCGCGGCTACGCCGACTCCCCGCGCGCGGTGCACGCCGAACTCGCCCGCCGCGGCGAGCCGTTGGAGCACCTGTGGGTGGTCGACGACGGCCAGGCCGAACTGCCGCCCGGCGTCGTCCCGATCCGGATCTGGAGCCCGCAGTGGTACCGGGCCCTGGCCACCTGCCGGTACCTGGTCGGCAACACCCACTTCCCGGACTTCCTGGAGCGCCGCGAGGGCCAGGTCGTGGTGCAGACCTGGCACGGCTCGCTGCTCAAGCGGATCGCCCACGACGTCGACAACCCCTGGCTCGCCGACCACGGCTACCTGGAGGCGCTCGACCGGGAGACTCCGCAGTGGAGCCTGCTGCTCTCCCCCAGCCCGTTCGCCACCCCGATCCTGCGGAGCGCCTTCCGCTACGACGGCGAGGTGCTGGAGTCCGGCTACCCGCGCGGCGACGTGCTGGCCCGGCCCGACCCGCGGGTCGCCGCGGCCGTCCGCCGCCGGCTCGGCATCCCCGAGGGCAAGCGGGTGGTGCTGTACGCGCCGACCTGGCGCGAGGACCAGCAGCGCGGCGACGGCGACGGCTTCCGGCTCGACCTGCGGCTCGACCTCGACCACGCCCGCCGACTGCTCGGCGAGGACCACGTGCTGCTGGTCCGCCCGCACTCGCACGTGCGCGACCCGCTGCCGGGCGCCGGCGACGGCTTCCTGTTCGACTGCGGGGACTTCCCCGACCCGCAGGAACTGCTGCTGATCGCGGACGTGCTGGTGACCGACTACTCGTCGATCATGTTCGACTTCGCGATCACCGGCCGCCCGGTCTACTTCTTCACCTACGACCTGGAGCACTACCGCGACACCCTGCGCGGCTTCTACTTCGACTTCGAGGCGGACGCCCCCGGACCGCTGGTGCCGGACTCCGCCGAACTCCTCGGCGCACTGCGCGAACTCGCCGACGGCGGAGCGCAGTTGCCGCCCGGCTACGCCGAGCGCTACCGGCGCTTCCGGGCCGCGCACTGCGCCCTGGACGACGGCGGCGCGGCCGGCCGGGTGGTCGACCGGATGCTCGGACTCGGCCGCGGCGCGCGGTAGTCCACCGCGGCCGGGCTCAGGAGCAGTGCCGGTTCAGGAGAAGCGGTAGTCCCGCCAGGGCCGCCAGACCTCGTCCGCGTCGAAGCGGGAGAGCGAGAAGCCCGGCACCAGGAAGGACGCCCGGAACCCGCGCGCCTGCTCGTACGCCTGGTCCAGCACGTCGTCCGGCAGGCCGTGGGCGACCGTCACGTGCGGGTGGTACGGGAAGGCCAGTTCGCGGGCCAGCGGACCGGAACGGACGTCCGCCTCCAGCAGCCGGCACTCGTGCGCGCCCTCCTCGACCCGGACGAACACCACCGGGGAGACCGGGCGGAAGGTGCCGGCGCCGCTCAGCAGCATCCGGAACGGCCGGTGCGCCGCCGCCACCGAGGCCAGGTGCTCCTCGATCTTCGGCAGTTCCTCGGCCGGCACCTCGGTGGGCGGCAGCAGGGTGACGTGCGTCGGTATCGAGCGGGCCTGCGGATCGCCGAGGCCGGCCCGGGCGTCCTGGACCCGCGCGCCGTGCGGGTCCGGAACGCTCACGGACACGCCGATGGTGAGGACCTCGGGGAGGTCCTCACCATCGGGCATGCGCGAGAGCGGAGTCACCGCTTGGCGGCCGGGAGGAAGCCGATCCGGTCGTACACGGTCGCCAGCGTCTCGGAGGCCACCGCGCGGGCCTTCTCGGCGCCGATCGCCAGCACCCGGTCCAGCTCGGCCGGGTCGTCCAGGAAGGTGCTGGTGCGCTCCTGGAAGGGGGTCACCCACTCGGTGAACAGCTCGGCCAGCTCGGTCTTCAGGGCGCCGTACATCTTGCCCTCGAAGTGCGCGACCAGCTGCTCGACCGACTGGCCGCTGAGCGCGGAGTGGATCCGCAGCAGGTTGGAGACGCCCGGCTTCTGCTCCTCGTCGTAGGAGACCACGGTGCCGGTGTCGGTGACGGCGCTCTTGAACTTCTTGGCGCTGACCTTCGACTCGTCCAGCAGGCTGACCAGGCCCTTGGCCGAGGAGGCCGACTTGCTCATCTTGATGCCCGGGTCCTGGAGGTCCATGATCTTCGCCGTCTCCTTGAGGATGTACGGCTTCGGGATCGTGAACGTGGGGGCGTAGCGCGAGTTGAACCGCTCCGCGATGTCGCGGGTGATCTCCACGTGCTGGCGCTGGTCCTCGCCGACCGGGACGGCGTCCGCCTGGTAGAGCAGGATGTCCGCGATCTGCAGGATCGGGTAGGTGAACAGGCCGACGGTGGTGCTGTCGGCGCCGTACCGGGAGGACTTGTCCTTGAACTGGGTCATCCGGGAGGCCTCGCCGAAGCCGGTGAGGCAGTTCATCACCCAGGCGAGTTGCGCGTGCTCGGGCACGTGCGACTGGACGAACAGGGTGCAGTGCTCAGGGTCCAGGCCGGCGCCGAGCAGCTGGGCGGCGGACACCCGGGTGTTCTGGCGCAGGGTCACCGGGTCCTGCGGCACGGTGATCGCGTGCAGGTCGACGACCATGTAGAAGGCGTCGTTCTCCTTCTGCAGGTCGACCCACTGGCGCACCGCGCCCAGGTAGTTGCCGAGGTGGAACGAGCCGGAGGTGGGCTGGATCCCGGAGAGCACCCGAGGACGGTCCTTGACCGGACCAGTGACCGCTGCGTTGACCATGCG
This sequence comes from Kitasatospora sp. NPDC096128, assembly GCF_040303105.1. Classification (NCBI taxonomy): domain Bacteria; kingdom Bacillati; phylum Actinomycetota; class Actinomycetes; order Kitasatosporales; family Streptomycetaceae; genus Kitasatospora; species Kitasatospora sp. NPDC096128. Next base: position 103,812 of record NZ_JBEOSP010000003.1, read on the forward strand.
GGCCATTCTTCCAGTTCCCCCGGTCGCTCAGGAAACCTCCGCCCCAGGAGGCTCCTCCGGTGTGACCGCACTCACCCTCACCCGGGCGATCCGCCGGCCCTCCACCTTGGCCACCGTCAGCAGCACCGCGCCGCCGCCCTCGACCGGGACGCGGGCCTGGTCGCCGTCCCGGGGCAGCCGGCCGAGGGCGGCGACCAGGCAGCCGGCCACCGTCTCGTACGGGCCCTCGGGCAGGGTGACGCCGGTCTCCTCGGTGAAGTCGCCGAGGTTGAGCAGGCCGTCCAGCTCGGTGCCGCCGCCAGCCAGCCGGCGGGTGGGGGCGGCCTCGGGCCGGTCGTACTCGTCCCGGATCTCGCCGATCACCTCCTCGACCAGGTCCTCCAGGGTGACGATGCCGGCCGTGCCGCCGTACTCGTCCACCACGATGGCCAGGTGGTGACCCTCCCGGCGCATCTCGCCCATCGCCTCCAGCACCCGTTTGGTGCCGGGCAGCAGCTTGACCTGGCGGGCCAGGTCGCGGACCTTGACGGCCTGCTCGCCGCGGGCGCCGTAGAGGTCCCGGACGTGCACGAAGCCGACCACCGCGTCGGCGCTGCCCTCGACCACCGGGTAGCGCGAGTGCGGCGAGGTCTCGGCCTGGTGCCGTACGGCGGCCAGCGGGCGCTCGGCGTCCAGGAAGGTCACCTCGGTGCGCGGGACCATCACCTCGCGCAGCTGGCGCTCCCCCGCGGCGAACACGTCCGCGATCAACGCCCGTTCGTCGCTTCCCAGTTCGGTGTTGGAGGCGACCAGGCCGCGCAGTTCCTCGGAGCTCATCGAGCCGCGCCCGGCCGCCGGATCGCCGCCGAACAGCCGGACCATCAGGTTGGTGGAGTGGCCGAGCAGCCAGATCACCGGGCGCAGCGCGACCGACATCACGTCCACCACCGGGGCGGCGATCACCGCGATGGACTCGGCACGCTGGAGGCCGATCCGCTTGGGGGTGAGCTCGCCGAGCACCAGCGAGACGTAGCTGATCAGCAGGGTCAGCCCGACCAGGGCGAGCGCGTCCGCGACCCCCTGGGACAGCCCGGCCTCGACGAACAGCGGGGCGACCTTGCCGGCCAGGGTGTCCGCGCCGAACGCGGCGGACAGGAAGCCCATGCAGGTCACGCCGACCTGGACGGCGGCCAGGAAGCGGTTGGGGTCGGCGGCCAGGTGCGCGGCCCGGGCCGAGCGCCGGGTGCCGCGCGCCTCCAGCGTCCGGATCTGGCCCTCGCGCAGCGAGATCAGCGAGATCTCGGCGACGTTGAACAGGCCGCCCAGCAGGATGAAGACGAGGACGAGCGCGGCGTCCCCGAGGGTTTCGTTCACAGCGGGCCAGTGTAGGCGGCCGAGGTGTCCGCGCCCGGGCCCCGCCTCGAGCCGAAGGGGCGCGCCGGTGCCGAAAGGGAGAGCGCGAGGGAGCGACGAAGGAGCGAGGGAACGCCGACCGTCGGCACCGGGTCGGAGCGCCCCGGAGGCGAGCGGGCGATCAACAGCCGACGGCCCGCCGCCCCCGGGCGGGGGCGGCGGGCCGTCGGAAGGGCCGTGCGGCGGGGCTCAGATGAGGCCCAGCTCCTGGACCGCGTCGCGCTCCTCGGTCAGCTCCTTGACCGAGGCGTCGATGCGGGCGCGGGAGAAGTCGGAGATCTCCAGGCCCTGGACGATCTCGAACTTGCCGTCCTTGGTGGTGACCGGGAAGGAGGAGATCAGGCCGGCCGGGACGCCGTAGGAGCCGTCGGAGACGACGCCCATGGAGGTCCAGTCGCCCTCGGCGGTGCCGTTGACCCAGGTGTACACGTGGTCGATGGCGGCGTTGGCGGCCGAGGCGGCCGAGGAGGCGCCGCGGGCGTCGATGATGGCCGCGCCGCGCTTGGCGACGGTCGGGATGAAGTCGTTCTCCAGCCAGGCCTGGTCGCTGCCGACGGCCTCGAAGGCCGGCTTGCCGGCGATCTCGGCCTGGAAGATGTCCGGGTACTGGGTCGCGGAGTGGTTGCCCCAGATGGTGACGCGCTTGATGTCGGAGACCAGGGCGCCGGTCTTGCCGGAGAGCTGGCCGACCGCGCGGTTGTGGTCCAGGCGGGTCATCGCGGTGAAGCGCTCGGCCGGGACGTCCGGGGCGTTGCGCTGGGCGATCAGGGCGTTGGTGTTGGCCGGGTTGCCGACGACCAGGACCTTGATGTCGTCCGCGGCGTGAGCGTTGATGGCCTTGCCCTGCGGGCCGAAGATGCCGCCGTTGGCCTGCAGCAGGTCGCCGCGCTCCATGCCGGCGGTGCGCGGGCGGGCGCCGACCAGCAGCGCGACGTTGGCGCCGTCGAAGGCCTCGTTCGGCTGGTCGGTGATGGTGATGTCGCGCAGCAGCGGGAAGGCGCAGTCGACGAGCTCCATGGCGGTGCCCTCGGCGGCCTTGAGGCCCTGCGGGATCTCCAGGAGGCGCAGGTTCACCGGCACGTCGGCACCGAGCAGGTGGCCCGAGGCGATGCGGAAGAGCAGCGCGTAGCCGATCTGGCCGGCTGCTCCGGTGATGGTGACGTTGACGGGGGTGCGGGTCATTTCTACCTTCTCCAGCAAATCGCCAGGTGCCCCAGGCACACCGGCGCACTGGAGCCGAGGATGATCTCTCGACATCGAGAGACCGGCGTCAGGTTATCGCAAAGGGAAGCGTACGCCGCGTGTGCGGACATGGCTGATGCGTCACAGCGGGCTCCGTCCGGGCGGGACCGGGCGGCCCGGGACGCACCGCGGCCCCGCCCGGGGATCCGGACGGGGCCGCGGTGGGGGCGGGCTCAGTGCTTGGGCCGGCCGATCAACTGGCCGATGTTGTCCAGCAGCGGGATCTCCAGCCACGGGTTCGGTTGCGCGACCAGGGTCAGCAGCACGATCGAGGCGCCCAGGAAGGCCAGCACGATCACGTCCGTGAAGCGGCTGCGCACCGCCAGCATCCCGACCTCGGGCAGCACCAGCCGCAGCACCGCGCCGAGCAGCACCCCGGTGCCGAGGATCAGCAGCCCGTACTTGAAGCCGTCCTTGAAGTCGGCGAACCAGGTGACCGCGAGGCCGGCGCCGACCACCGACAGGACCAGCGTTATCGGCCACTGCCGGACCGGCAGGGCGTGGTCGCGCCCGAGGGCCGGGGCCGCCCCCTCGGGCGGCAGGGTGCCGGTGGTCTTGACCGGCCTTTGCCGGGACCGCGCCGGTCGCGGTTCAGTCATGCTCGCCGTCCCTCGGGGGTCAGACGCCGGCGCGGCGCTCGGCCGCCACGACGATGTTGTTGAGCAGCATCGCGCGGGTCATCGGGCCCACGCCGCCGGGGTTCGGGGAGATCCAGCCGGCCACCTCGGCCACGCCCGGGTGCACATCGCCGACGATCTTGCCCTCGCTGCGGCTGACGCCGACGTCCAGCACCGCGGCGCCGGCCTTGACGTCCTCCGGCTTGACCAGGTGCGGCACGCCCGCGGCGGCCACGATGATGTCGGCCTTGCGCAGGTGCGCGCCGAGGTCCCGGGTGCCGGTGTGGCACAGGGTGACGGTGGCGTTCTCACTGCGGCGGGTCAGCAGCAGGCCGATCGAACGGCCGACGGTGATGCCGCGGCCGACCACGACCACCTCGGCGCCGTCGATCTCGACCTGGTGGCGGCGCAGCAGCTCGACGATGCCCAGCGGGGTGCACGGCAGCGGGCCGTCGATGCCCAGCGCCAGGCGGCCGAGCGAGGTCGGGTGCAGGCCGTCGGCGTCCTTGTCCGGGTCCATCAGCTCCAGGACCGGGTTCTGGTCCAGGCCCTTGGGCAGCGGCAGCTGGACGATGTAGCCGGTGCAGGTCGGGTCGGCGTTGAGCTCGCGGACGACGTTCTCGACGTCCTCCTGGGTGGCGGTGGCGGGCAGCTCGCGCTGGATCGAGGCGATGCCGACCTCGGCGCAGTCCTTGTGCTTGCCGTTCACGTACCAGCGGCTGCCCGGGTCGTCGCCGACCAGGACGGTGCCGAGGCCGGGCGTGACGCCCTTCGCCTTGAGGGCCGCCACGCGGGCGGCGAGTTCGGACTTGATCGCGGCGGCGGTGGCCTTGCCATCGAGAATCTGGGCAGTCATGACCCCATTCTCCCGGATCGCGACCGCCCCCCGTACCGGGCCCCGTCGCACCGGGCCGCCCGGCGCGGCCCGTGCCCGGTCAGGCGACCGGACGGGTACGGAAGGTCGCACCACGTTGCGGTTGCGCCACAGTCTTCGCACCACACCCACAACTGGCTGGACAGCGCGCCGCCGTCCGGTTGACGATATGCGGGCATCCCCTGCCGCGACCCGGCCCGGTGACGGGCCGACGGGTCCGCAGCAGGGCGTACCCGGGGGAAAGAGCCAGTGATCCGACCACAGCACACCGCGCAGCCCGACCGCCACGGCGCCCTCACCGCGCCGTGCCCGTCCCGGCGTTCGATCACTCCCCCGTCACAGCACTGAGCCGGCCGCGCCCGTCACCGCCGCCGGGCTGTCACCGCGCTCCGATAGCGTCCCGTGCCGTCGGCGACCCGACTCGCCGGCCGCAATCGGGCCCTCCGCATCCCGTCCCCGCGTTCCCAACTGCCCGGAGGCAGCCATGAGTTACCCGCCCGACCCGAACAACCCGTACGGCCAGCAGCCGCCCGCCCCGGGCTACGGCTACCCGCAGCAGGCCCCGCCGCAGCCCGCGCCGGGCTACGGCTACCCGCCGCCGGCCGCCCCGGGCTACGGCTACGCGCCGGCCGTGCCGCAGTCCATGCCGGGCCTGGTGATGACCGCCCGGGTGCTGCTGTTCATCGTGGGCGGCGTGCAGACGATCCTCGCGATCATCTACCTGCTCATCGGTGCGGCCGCCAAGGACGTCACCAACACCGCCAAGGCGACCACCAGCGACAACCCGTTCACCGCCATCGGCGACGCCGCCGCCGGCATCCTGATCGTCGTCGCGATCCTGCTCGCGCTGTTCGCCGCGCTCTCCATCACGCTCGGCGCGAAGTTCGGCAAGGGCGGCAACAACGTCCGCATCACGACCATCGTGTACGGCTCGCTCGGCTGCCTGGTCGGCCTGCTGATCCTGGCGGGCGCGGTCACCGCGGGCACCGCCATCGGCTATGTGATGGCCGGTCTGTGGCTGGCCATCAGCATCATCTGGATCACCGCCATGTGCACCCAGGAGGGCTCCGGCTGGTTCAACCGGCCGCGCTACTGAGCACCCGGCACGACCACGACGAAGCGGCCCGGCCCCCTCCGTAGGGGACCGGGCCGCTTCGTGCCACTCAGTGGAAGAAGTGGCGCGCGCCGGTGAAGTACATCGTCACGCCGGCCTTCTGGGCGGCCTCGATGACCTGCTCGTCACGGATCGAACCGCCCGGCTGGACGATCGCCTTCACGCCCGCGGCGATCAGGATCTCCGGGCCGTCCGGGAACGGGAAGAAGGCGTCCGAGGCGGCGTACGCGCCCTTGGCCCGCTCGCCGGCCCGCTCGACCGCGAGCTTGCAGGAGTCGACCCGGTTGACCTGGCCCATGCCGACGCCGACCGAGGCGCCGTCCTTGGCCAGCAGGATCGCGTTGGACTTGACGGCCCGGCAGGCCCGCCAGGCGAAGGCCAGCTCGGCCAGCTCGGCCGCGGAGAGCGCCTCGCCGGTGGCCAGCGTCCAGTTCGCCGGGTCGTCGCCCTCGGCCTGCACCCGGTCGGCGTCCTGGAGCAGCACGCCGCCGGAGATCGGGCGGACCTCCTGGCGGTTGGCCGGGGCCTCGGGGGCGACCAGCACCCGCAGGTTCTTCTTGCGGGCCAGCACCTCGACCGCGCCGTCCTCGTAGCCGGGGGCCACGACGACCTCGGTGAAGATCGGGGCGATCTGCTCGGCCAGCTCGACGGTGACCGGGCGGTTGACCGCGATCACGCCGCCGTACGCGGAGACCGGGTCGCACTCGTGCGCCTTGCGGTGCGCCTCGACGACGTCGGCGCCGGTCGCGATGCCGCACGGGTTGGCGTGCTTGATGATCGCGACGGCCGGCTCGGCGTGGTCGTAGGCGGCGCGGCGGGCGGCGTCGGTGTCGACGTAGTTGTTGTACGACATCTCCTTGCCGTGCAGCTGCTGCGCGCCGGCCAGGCCGCCCGTGCCGTCGCTGTACAGCGCGGCGCCCTGGTGCGGGTTCTCGCCGTAGCGCAGCACGTTCTGCCGCTCCCAGGTGGCGCCCAGGAACTCCGGGAAACACTCGTCGCTGGGGGCGTAGCCGGCCTCGAACCAGGAGGCGACGGCCACGTCGTAGGCGGCGGTGTGGGCGAACGCGGCACCGGCCAGGCGCTTGCGGGTGGCCAGGTCGAAGCCGCCCTCGCGGACGGCGGTCAGCACGTCGGCGTAGCGGGCCGGGTCGACCACGACGGCCACCGAGGGGTGGTTCTTGGCGGCGGCGCGGACCATGCTCGGGCCGCCGATGTCGATCTGCTCGACACACTCGTCCGGGGTGGCGCCCGAGGCGACGGTGGCCTTGAACGGGTAGAGGTTCACCACGACCAGGTCGAAGGGCTCGACGCCGAGCTCGGCCAGCTGCGTGCGGTGCGACTCCAGGCGCAGGTCGGCGAGCACGCCGGCGTGCACACGGGGGTGCAGCGTCTTCACGCGCCCGTCCAGGCACTCCGGGAAGCCGGTCAGCTCGGAGACCTCGGTCACCGGGACGCCGGCGGCGGCGATCCGGCCCGCGGTGGAGCCGGTGGAGACGATGGCGACCCCGGCGGCGTGCAGGCCCTGGGCCAGCTCCTCCAGACCGGTCTTGTCGTACACGCTGATCAGCGCACGACGGATCGGACGGATGTTCTCGGAGACAGGGGGGGTGGTGGAGCTGGCACTCATGCCGGGATCCATACCTTTCGGTCCTCGATGCGGTGACCTTCGCGGGCCAGCCGGCCCACGACGTCGACGAGCAGCTTGCGCTCGACAGTCTTGATGCGCTCGTGCAGCGCGTCGCCGCCATCGGCGTGGTCCGCGTCGAGCACCTCGACGACGCCCTGCGCGATGATCGGCCCGGTGTCCACACCGGCGTCGACCAGGTGGACGGTGCAGCCGGTGACCTTCACTCCGTACGCCAGTGCGTCGGTGACGCCGTGGGCGCCGGGGAAGGACGGCAGCAGTGCGGGGTGGGTGTTGACGATCCGCCCCGCGAAGGCCGCGATGAACTCGGGGCCGAGGATCTTCATGAAGCCGGCCGTGACCACCAGGTCGGGCTGGTGGGCGGCGACGGAGGCGGTCAGCGCGCGGTCCCAGGCGGCGCGGTCCGGGAAGTCCTTCACCCGGTGGACGAAGGTCGGCAGGCCCGCCCGCTCGGCGCGCTCCAGGCCGGCGATCCCGTCGCGGTCCGCGCCCACGGCCTGGATCTCGGCGCCGTACGCCGGGTCGGCGACGGCGTCGATCAGCGACTGGAGGTTGGTGCCGGAGCCGGAGACCAGCACCACCAGGCGGGCCGGTCCGGGCGTACGGGGCGGGAAGAGCTGGGCGGGGGCGGCGGCCACTGCGCGATTCTCCGTAGGTCGGGCGCCGCCCGCTGGTACGTCCACCGGCGGTGGGGCCACTACGAACGGCAGGTCGAGCGAGGGGGAACACCAGGAGAACCCGCCGCGACGCGGGCCCCGGGAACCCCTGGGAGCTGCTGACCGTCACCACGATAACGGCTGGTCGGACGGCCCCCGCACCCCGCCCGCGGCGCTACGCGCGTAGTTGAGACGGGGATCTCCTCGGGCCCGCCGCACCGGAGTTGCGCACGGCCCGCACCGGTGCGGGCAGGCCCCCGACGGGCGCTCGAACGCTTGCGGGATCATTGGGGCGGAGGAGACCGCCCGCGGGCGCGACCCTCCGCACGAGCCCCGACCGAGAAGGAACGGCTGAACCCATGAGCAGCGGCGACGACCCCGACGAGCGCAACCCCTTCGCGCCGCCGCCCGCGGACGCCCCGGACCAGCCGTGGCGGCCGCGCAGCCCCTGGCCGGGCCAGGACGGCAACGGCGGCCAGGCCGGCAACGGCGGCCAGGCCGGCGGCCCGGGCGGCGAGCAGCACGGCGACCGCCCGCCGTTCCCGCCGCAGTGGGGGCAGGGCCCCGGCGAGGGCGGCCCCGGCCGTCGCCCCCAGGCCCCGCCGCCACCCCGGCTGGACCCGACCGACCCGGCCCACCGCAAGGCCCGCAACGCCGCGCTGGCCGGACCCTTCGCGCTGGTCTGCCTGTTCGCGGGCTTCCACTGGATCGCGCTGCTGGTCGGTCTGCTCGGCATCGCCTGGGGCGTCGGCGCGCTCCGGGCCAAGCGGCCCTCGGCCGCCCCGGCGGCGGCCGTGGCCGTCGGCGGCCCCGTCGGCGCCCCGGCCCCGAACCCGCTCACCCCGGCCGCGCTCGCCGGGATCCTCACCGGCGCGATGACCGTCGTGGTCGCCACCTCGGTGATCGGGCTGAGCATCCACTACCGGGACTACATGACCTGCGTGCGGGACTCGCTGACCAACGTCGGCGCCGAGAACTGCGACCGGTACGCGCCGCAGTGGTACGTGGACTTCAGCGGGAACTCGGAGTAGCGGGACCGCGCGGCAGCGGCCCGGCTCGGGCCGGCCGGCGGTCAGTCGGCGGGGCGCCGACCGGACAGCCGCAGCACCAGGACGTACGCCCCGGCGCGCAGCCGCAGGGCGCTCCGGTGCGCACGGATCGCGAGCCGGGCGTACGCGCCCTGCCCGGCCGCCGGGGCCCCGGCCGGGCCCGCCGCCTCGGACGGGTCCTCGACCGGATCCCCGGCCGCCCCGGGGCCGAGCACGCGGTACCGGACCAGCAGAGCGCCCGGCACCGCCACCAGGGCGAGCCAGCCCGCCGCCGCCAGGCCCGTCCACCACGGCACCGGCCCCAGCCGGGCCATCCGCTCGGCCGCCACCGCCCCGCCGGACAGCCAGCCCAGCACCGCCGCCCCGGCACCGACCAGCAGCGCGGCCGCCAGGGCCGCCGTCGCCGTCGCCGCGGGCGGCCACGGCTCGGCGCCGCCCGCCGCACCCCGGCGACCCGCCGCCGCGCGGCCCAGCAGGACCGCGGGCACCAGCCCCGCCAGCAGCGGCAGCAGCAGCGCCGCCAGCCGCCAGCCGCCCGGGCCCTCCTGGGGCAACAGGGCGAACAGCGGGAAGTCCGGCACCGGGCCGAGCCGCGTCCCGCCCGGCGACACCAGCGACCCGGCGCCGACCTCGAATCCCGGGCCCAGCGCGTACGCGGCGCCCCACAACACCGCGTTCGGCAGCAGCGCCACGGTGACCAGCAGCAGCCCGACCAGCGCGGCGGGCCCGCCCCCGAGCAGCGCCGTCCCGCGCCCACCGCCGACCACCGCGTCCAGCACCGCCGCCACCGCCACCAGCACCCCGCCCGCCGCGACCAGGCCCGCCGCGGCCGCACCCGCCGCCCGGCCCACCACGGACGTGCCGCCGGTCGGCCGCCAGCCCGGCGGGAGCCGGTCGAACAGCGGCTCGGCGTCGATCACCGACGCCCCGACGGACCGTACGCCCGCCGCCGTCGCCAGCGCGGCCAGCAGGCCCACCACCAGCAGGTCCGGCAGCACCCGGCTGTGGAACAGCCCGGCACCCGCGCAGTGCAGCGCGACCGCGACCGCGACCGCGCAGTACCCCGCCCACAGCGCCAGCGGGCCGCCCCAGCGCGACCGCAGCCCCCGCCGCGCCGCCACCCCGGCGCCCGCCCGGTACAGCCGCAGCACGGCCAAGGCGCCGAGCAACAGCGGAGTGACCGTCAGCGGGGCGTCCGCGGCGCCGCGCAGCACCGGCGCGCCGTGCCCGAGCAGCCAGAGCGCACCCGCCAACCGGGTGGCACCCGCGGCGTCGGAATCCGCGTACGGCGTCGCCACCCAGAGCCCGAGCACCGGCACCCCGACCACCGCGAGACCGACCAGCGCCGTCCGCACCCCCGCCAACAGGTCGGCCAGCACCGGGCGTCCGCCCAATTCGCCCGACACTTCCAGGAGCGGACGGCCCATCAGCTGCGTCATGCGCCTCATGGTGCCAAGGCGACTCGCCATGCTCCGTGAACCGGCAAACCGCCGCCGTGTCCCAGATTATTGTCTTATGCGCCTTTTCAGACCCTGCCCCCAAGCCGCCACCGCCCCGGCCAGGAGCGTCTGATGACCACGCCACCCACCCGCGCCACCGATCCGCTGGGGAAGCTGACCCCCCGTGAGGCCCAGGCCCTCGCCCACCTGGCCGCCGGCCACGGCCTCGATCACACCGCCGCCGCACTCGGCGTCACCACCGCGACCGCCCGCAGTTATCTCCACCGGGCCATGCGCAAACTCGGCTGCCCCACCGAAGCCGCCGCCATCGCCCTGATCAGGACCGCACCCCCCACCGGCCCGGGCAGGCGCCCCCCGGCCGCCCCCACCGACAGCAACCGCACGCGAGTGGCCCCCACAGCCCCGGGAGAACGCAGCGGCATGACCAAGACCACCCCGACCGGCGGGAAACCCGGCACCGACGGCGACCGACGCCACCGCTCCCCCGGCGTGGGCACCGGCCCCGGCCGATCCACGCCGAACGGCGACCCCGGCGCCCCGGCGGCGCCCGGGACGGGCAAGCAGCAGGGCCGGCGCCACCGTCCGGCGGACGGCGCGCACGGACCGCGGGGGGACGAGCGAAGGCCCGACACCGAACGGAGGCCGGGCGCCGACCGCGGGCCGGCGCAGCCGGAGCCGTCCGCCGTCTCCACTCCCGCTGCCGCGCCGGAGCCGCCGGCGGAGCGGCGCCCCGCCCGGCCCGAGCCGCCCCTGGCACCGGCCCCGGCCGAGGTCCGGGAGCCCGCGGACGCTGACCCCGGGAGCACCCCCGAAGCCCGCGAGCGGATCAGTGCCGCCCTCACCGAGGCGGGCCACGGGCGGGACCTGACCGAGAGCTTCGAGGAGCTGTACGAGGCCGCGCACACCCGGCTGGTGCAGCAGGTGTTCCTGCTGACGACCTGCCGCCACCGGGCGGTGCACTGCGTGCGGCGGGCGTTCGGGGAGGCCCGGCAGGACTGGGGCGGGGTGGTCGGGTCGGGCGATCCGGAGGGCTGGGTGCGGGTGCGGGCCTGCGAGCTGGCGCTGTCGCCGTGGCACCGGGGCGGGCCCCGGCGGGCGCACGCGTGGACACTGCCGCACCGGCGGATCCGGGTGCGGCCGGCCGACGAGGCGCAGTCGGTGCTGCCGGACCACGACCGGCTGACCGACCGGGACAAGGCGCTGCTGAAGGCCCTGCGGCGGCTGTCGCGGCCGCAGCGGCGAGCGCTGGTGCTGCACGACGGGCTGGGGCTGCCGGCGGCGGCGGTCGCGGTGGAGGTGGAGTCGACGCTGGCGGCGGCCGAGGGGCGGGTGTGGACGGCCCGGGCGGCGCTGGCCCAGTGGGTGCCGGACCTGGTGGGGCCGGATCCGGAGGCACCGGGCTTCGCGGACGGGCTGAGCGGGCTGCTGCACCGGGCCGCGGTGCGGGGCTGCCCGGAGCCGCACCGGGCGCCGGTGCCGGTGCTGCGGGCCAAGCACCGGTTGGGGACGGCGAGCCGGACGGGCGCCGCGGTGCTGCTGACGGTGGCGGTGGGCGGGGCGACGGTGGCGACCCTCGCGGGGCTGCGTCCGGCGGCGCTGTTCCACCGGCCGGACCAGCCCGTCCCAGTGCTCTGCGTGCCGGCCCCGACGGCGGAGGTGGCGGAACCGGGCGTGCCGCTGCTGCCGGGCGGGGCGCCGAACGGCATCACCAGCCTGTGGTGCAGTCCGACGCCGGGGCTGGAGGCGGTGGTGGCGGAGCCGCAGGCGCAGGCGGTCGCGCGCTGGGAGCTGCCGGTCGCGGCCCGGGGCGCGGCCCCGCCGCCGCAGCAGGACCCGGCGGCCTGCCCGGCGTGGTCCCCGCTGCCGTGTGCCACCAGGCCGGGGCACTGACGCGCCGATCGGCGCCGGAACGGCGAGCGCCCCCGCCCCACAGGGGGCGGGGGCGCTCACCGCGCGGGTGACCGGGGTCAGCCGGCGATGATCTCGCGGGCCAGGCGGGCGGTCTCGGACGGCGTCTTGCCGACCTTGACACCGGCGGCCTCGAGGGCCTCCTTCTTCGCCTGGGCGGTGCCCGAGGAGCCGGAGACGATGGCGCCGGCGTGGCCCATGGTCTTGCCCTCGGGGGCGGTGAAGCCCGCGACGTAGCCGACGACCGGCTTGGTGACGTGCTCGGCGATGTAGGCCGCAGCACGCTCCTCGGCGTCGCCGCCGATCTCACCGATCATGACGATGATCTCGGTCTCCGGGTCCTCCTGGAAAGCCTTGAGGGCGTCGATGTGGGTGGTCCCGATGACCGGGTCACCGCCGATGCCCACGGCCGAGGAGAAGCCGATGTCGCGCAGCTCGTACATGAGCTGGTAGGTCAGGGTGCCCGACTTCGAGACCAGACCGATCTTGCCCGAGGTGGTGATGTCGGCCGGGATGATGCCGGCGTTCGACTGTCCGGGGCTGATCAGGCCGGGGCAGTTCGGGCCGATGATCCGGGTCTTGTTGCCCTTCGAACCGGCGTACGCCCAGAAGGCGGCGGTGTCGTGCACCGGGACGCCCTCGGTGATCACGACGGCCAGGCCGATCTCGGCGTCGATGGCCTCGATGACGGCGGCCTTGGTGAACGCCGGCGGCACGAAGAGGACCGAGACGTCGGCGCCGGTCTCCTTCATCGCCTCGGCGACGGAGCCGAAGACCGGGATCTCGGTGCCGTCGACGTCGACCGTGGTGCCGGCCTTGCGCGGGTTGACACCGCCGACGATCTGGGTGCCGGAGGCGAGCATGCGGCGGGTGTGCTTCATGCCCTCGGCGCCGGTCATGCCCTGGACGATGACCTTGCTGTCCTTGGTAAGGAAGATAGCCATGGTGTTAAGTCCCCTTCCTTACTTGTTGGCCAGCTCGGCGGCGCGGTCAGCGGCGCCGTCCATGGTGTCCACGCGCTGGACCAGCGGGTGGTTGGCGTCGTCGAGGATCTTGCGACCCAGCTCCGCGTTGTTGCCGTCCAGGCGGACGACCAGCGGCTTGCTGACGTTCTCGCCCTTGCTCTCGAGGAGCGCGAGGGCCTGCACGATGCCGTTGGCGACCGCGTCACAGGCGGTGATGCCGCCGAAGACGTTGACGAAGACCGACTTGACGTCGGGGTCGCCGAGGATGATCTCCAGGCCGTTCGCCATGACCTCGGCGGAGGCGCCGCCACCGATGTCGAGGAAGTTGGCGGGCTTGACGCCGCCGTGGTTCTCACCGGCGTAGGCGACCACGTCGAGGGTGCTCATGACGAGGCCCGCGCCGTTGCCGATGATGCCGACCTGGCCGTCGAGCTTGACGTAGTTCAGGCCCTTGGCCTTGGCGGCGGCCTCCAGCGGGTTGGCCGCGGCCTTGTCCTCGAGCGCCTCGTGCTCGGGCTGACGGAACTCGGCGTTCTCGTCCAGGGAGACCTTGCCGTCGAGCGCGATGATCTTGCCCTCGCCGGACTTGATCAGCGGGTTGACCTCGACGAGGAGGGCGTCCTCCTTGATGAAGACGGTCCACAGCTTCTGGAGGACGTCGGCGACCTGGTCGGCGACCTCGGCCGGGAACTTCGCCGCGGCGACGATCTCGGCGGCCTTCTCCGGGGTGCAGCCCTCGTTGGCGTCGACCGGGATCTTGGCGAGCGCGTCGGGGTTCTGCTCGGCGACGACCTCGATCTCCACGCCGCCCTCGACGCTGGCCATCGCCAGGAAGGTGCGGTTGGTGCGGTCCAGCAGGAACGAGACGTAGTACTCGTCCTTGATGTCCGCGGTCTGGGCCAGCATCACCTTGTGAACGGTGTGGCCCTTGATGTCCATGCCGAGGATCTGCTCGGCCTTGGCGACGGCGTCGGCCGGGTCGGCGGCGAGCTTGACGCCACCGGCCTTGCCTCGGCCACCCACCTTCACCTGAGCCTTGACGACGGCACGGCCGCCGAAGCGCTCCGCGATGGCGGCAGCGTCTGCGGCGGTCTCGATGACATCGCCGTCAAGCACGGGCACGCCGTGCTTGGCGAAGAGGTCCCTCGCCTGGTACTCGAACAGGTCCACGTGTTTGTCCTTGTTCGTGGTCGCGGATTGTGTCTCTACGAGCGTGCCACGGCAGGATCTTCGCTGCGGGTCGTCGAAGCGGTGCGGGTACGCAGAGGTACGGCCTTGCGGCCCACACAGCCACGGGCGCACACGTCAATCAACACGCGCGTCACGTCCGTCTGGCAGGTTATCCCCGTGGGACGGGACTGTTCCGCCCGGGGCCTGTCCGTCATGGGTGAGAACCGTCACAGATATCCCCTCGACCGTCGGACGGACCCGCGGTCCACCGATCGAGTGATTCACACGTTCGAGTGAAGTCGTCACACCCCCTGGTCAGCGCCCTTCATCAGGCGCCGCGGGATCGGCCGCTTCTCGATCGCCGCCGCCATGATCTCGGGGAAGGCGTCCGGGGTGCAGGCGAAGGCCGGGGCGCCGAGCGCGGCCAGCGCGGCGGCGTGGGCGTGGTCGTACGCGGGGGCGCCCTCGTCGGAGAGCGCGAGCAGCGCGACGAACTGGACACCGGCCGCCTTCATGGCGGCGACCCGCCGCAGCATGCCGTCCCGGATGCCGCCCTCGTACAGGTCGCTGATCAGCACCACGACGGTCTCGGACGGCCGGGTGATCCTCGACTGGCAGTAGGCGAGCGCCCGGTTGATGTCGGTGCCGCCGCCGAGCCGGGTGGCGAACAGCACGTCCACCGGGTCGGTCAGCTGCTCGGTGAGGTCGACCACCGAGGTGTCAAAGACGACCAGCCGGGTGTCCAGGCTGCGCATCGAGGCGAGCACCGCGCCGAACACCGCCGAGTGGACGACGGACGGCGCCATCGAGCCGGACTGGTCGATGCAGAGGATGACGTCCTTCTTCACCGCGCGCTGGGCGCGGGCGTAGCCGACCAGCCGCTCGGGCACCACGGTTCCGTGCTCGGGCAGGTAGTTCTTCAGGTTGGCCCGGATCGTCCGGTCCCAGTCGATGTCCCGGTGGCGCGGCCGGTTCACCCGGGCGCTGCGGTCCAGGGCGCCGCCCAGGGTGGCCCTGGTCCGGTCGGCCAGCCGGCGCTCCAGGTCGGCCACCACCTTGCCGACCACGGCCCGGGCGGACTCCCGGGTGGTCTCGGGCAGCGCGTGCTTGAGCGACAGCAGGGTGCCGACCAGGTGGACGTCCGGCTCGACGGCCTCCAGCATCTCCGGCTCCAGCAGCAGCCGGTCCAGGCCGAGCCGGGAGATCGCGTCCTGCTGCATCAACTGGACGACGGTGGACGGGAAGTACTCGCGGATGTCACCCAGCCAGCGGGCCACCTGCGGGGCCGAGCCGCCCAGCCCGGCACTGCGCCGGCCGCCGCGGGGCGCCCGGGCGCCCTCCTCGGGGGCGCCCCGGTAGAGCGCGGCGAGGGCGCCGTCCATCGCGGCGTCGCGGCCGCGCAGGGTGCAGCCGGTGCCGTCGGCCTCGCCGCCGAGCACCAGGCGCCAGCGGCGCAGCCGTTCGTCGGTGGGGGTCGCTGCCATCGGGTCCTCCTGGTACGGCGGATGGGTCGGGGTGGTTCGGCCGGTGTCAGGTGTCGCGGCCGGTGGCCTGGCGGGGGATCCGCGGACGGACCCCGAGCAGCAGGGCCATCACCGGGACGGCCGCGTCGGCGCGGTCCGGGTCGAGGGCGCCGGCCGCCTCGGGCGGCGCCGGGGCGACGTCCAGCGGACCGGCCGCGACCCGGCCGCCGATGGTGGTGCGCACCCCCGCCTCCAGCCCGGCGAAGGTGCGCCGCAGCAGCGGCAGGACGTCGGTGAAGACCTCGCCGCCGACCCCGCCGAGCCACTCGTCCAGCAGGGCGAGCAGCCGGGGGTCGTGCAGCAGCAGGGCGCCGCCGCCGGTGAGGAAGCCCTCGACCCAACCGGCCGCGTCCGCCGGGGCGTTGGCCACCGACAGCACCAGCCGGAGCCGGCGGCCGGCCTCCTCGGAGTCGAGCCGGCCGTCGTCCAGCAGCAGCCGGACGGCGCGGCCGCGCAGCAGGCCGGGGGCGCCGGTGGCCGGCCCGCCGGCGGGCTCGCGGCGGGCCAGCGAGCGCAGGGCGGCGGCCCAGCGGTCGGCCAGGCCCTCGGTGCCCGCGGCGTCACCGGCTGCGGCCGGGCCGAGCAGGGCGATCGCGCCGTGCACCTCGTCGATCCGGGCCCGCATCGCCGCCGCGCTCTCGGCGTCCAGACCGACGCAGGCGGGCGGCAGTCCGACGCAGACCCGCTCGGCCAGTCCCGCCGCGGCCCCGGCCAGCGCACCGTGGTCGGTGCCGCGCACGTCGCCGTAGCGCAGCGCCCGGACCAACGCGGGCAGCGCGCCCGCCAGGTGCGCGACATCGGTGTCCAGGGCCGCGCAGTCGGCCAGCACCCGCATCACGGCGGGCAGCGCACCGGACAGCCCGGCCAGCAGGCAGGTCTCCACCAGGCCGGTCAGCTCGGCGAGTTCGACGGCCGCGCGGGCGGTGCCGACCGCCTTGCCGACGGCGGCCTCCTCCACCGTGGTGCCCCACTGGGCGGCCTCGGCGATCCGGACCGCGAACTCCGGCTGCCAGCACAGCCGCCAGCTCTCCCGGAAGGTCCCGGTGGAGTGGACCGACGAACGGGCCGGCACGCCCCACTCGACGCCCAGCAGCCGCAGCCGGTGCAGCAACCGGGAGCGGGCCGCGTCGGTGTCCTTGCGCAGGTCGAGGTCGAGGTCCCGGGGCGCGGCCTCCGGCTTGAGCCGCAGCGAGCGCTGCAGCCGGGCCAGGTCGCGCTGCAGCGGCACCGCCGGGGCGGCGTCCGGCACCTCGCCGAGCGCGTCGCCGACCACCAGGCGGTCCCGGACGAGTTCCAGGGCGACGTCCGAGCCCTCGCAGAGCACCGCGCGGACGGCGTCGAGGGTCTCGGTCAGCCCGGCGAGCGGGCGGCCGCGCAGCACCGCGAGGGTCTCGGCGAGCCGGACCGCCTCGATCACGTGGGCGGAGGAGACCGGGTGGTCCTCGGCGCGCAGCAGTTCGGCGGCCCGGGTGAGCCAGCGCGGCACCGGGTCGCCCTCGGTGCTGAACAGGTGGTGGTACCAGCCGGGCGACTGGACGCCCGCGCCGTAGCCGGCGGCCTGGGAGAGCCGGCGGTGCGTCCACGGGATCCAGGTGATGTCCGTCCGCACCTTCTTCGGCAGCCCGGCGAGCAGCGCCCGGTCATGGGCGACGGTGGGCATGGTCGCCAGCGCGGGCACGTGGAAGGCGCCGCAGACCACGGCGATCCGGCGGTGCCCGGCGCGCCGGGCGGCCCGGATCTGCTGGCGCATGTGGGCCTCGCGCAGATCGTCCCGGCGGGACTCGCCGAGCCCCTCGGCGCGCAGTGCGGCCATCGCCTCGGCGACGGCCGCGAACGGCGCCAGCGCGTCCGCACCGGGGGCACGGTGCTCGACCACGTCCTCCCACCAGCGCTCCGGGTCGTCGTGGCCGGCGGCCTCGGCGAGCAGCGCCAGCGGGTCGGCGGCGGTCTCCTCGGGCTTCTCGGCCTGCTCCTCGGGCTCCTCGGGCTTCTCGGCCTGCTCGTCGGCGGTCGGCGCGAAGCCGTACGCGGCGGGCAGGTCGATGAAGCGGACCGGCAGGTCGTGGTCCACGGCGTGGCGGATCGCCACCCACTCCGGGGAGAACTCGGCGTACGGCCAGAACGCGGCCCGCGCCGGGTCGTCCACCGCGTGGGCGAGCAGGGCGACCGGCGGCACCAGGTCCTTCCCGGCCGCGAGGTGGACCACGGCGTCGGCCTCCGGCGGGCCCTCGATCAGCACCGCGTCCGGCTGCCACTGCGCCAGCGCGGCGGCCACCGCCCGGGCCGACCCGGGGCCGTGGTGCCGGATGCCCAGCAGGGCGACCTCCGAGGTCACGCGGTCACCTCGCGGGCCGCGCGGTAGAAGTCCTTCCAGCCGTCGCGCTCGCGCACCACCCCTTCGACGTACTCGCGCCACACCGCCCGGTCCGCCACCGGGTCGCGGACGACCGCGCCGAGGATGCCGGCCGTCACGTCCCCGGCGCGCAGCACGCCGTCGCCGAAGTGGGCGGCCAGGGCGAGTCCGTTGGTCACCACCGAGATCGCCTCGGCGGTGGAGAGGGTGCCGCTCGGGGTCTTGACCTTCGTCCGGCCGTCGACGGTGAGGCCGGCCCGCAGCTCCCGGAAGACCGTCACCACGCGCCTGATCTCCTCGGCGCCGCCCGGCAGTTCGGGCAGGTCGAGGGAGCGGCCGAGCTGGCTGACCCGGCGGGTGACGATGTCCACCTCCTCCTCCAGCGAGCCGGGCAGCGGCAGCACCACGGTGTTGAAGCGGCGGCGCAGCGCGCTGGACAGCTCGTTGACGCCGCGGTCGCGGTCGTTGGCGGTGGCGATCACGTTGAAGCCGCGCACGGCCTGGGTCTCGCCGCCCAACTCCGGCACCGGCAGCGTCTTCTCGGACAGGATGGTGATCAGACTGTCCTGCACGTCGGCCGGGATGCGGGTGAGCTCCTCGATCCGGGCGAGCTTGCCGTCCGCCATCGCCCGCATCAGCGGCGAGGGCACCAGGGCATCCCGGCTGGGGCCGTGGGCGAGCAGCTGGGCGTAGTTCCAGCCGTACCGGACGGCCTCCTCGGGAGTGCCCGCGGTGCCCTGCACCAGCAGCGTGGAGTCGCCGCTGATCGCGGCGGCCAGGTGCTCGGACACCCAGGTCTTCGCGGTGCCGGGCACGCCGAGCAGCAGCAGCGCGCGGTCCGTCGCCAGGGTGGTGACGGCGACCTCGACGACGCGGCGCGGGCCGATGTACTTGGGGGTGATCCGGGTGCCGTCCGGCAGCTCGCCGCCGAGCAGGTAGGTCGCCACGGCCCAGGGCGAGAGCTTCCAGCGCTCGGGGCGCGGACGGTCGTCCTGCGCGGCCAGCGCGGCCAGTTCGCCGGCGAACGCGTCCTCGGCGTGCTGCCGCAGAACGTCGGTCATGGGAGCTCCTTGAGGTCGGCCGCCGGGCGCACGGGTGCCCGGCGACAGGGTGATCGGGGGGAGCCAGGTCGGCGTCCCGGCCTGTGGAACCAAGCCTGCAACGCGGCACTGACAACCGCCGGGCGGGCGGCGGACGGGAGGCGGACGGGCCGTCAGCCGCTGTCAGTGCCCCCGCCTACCGTCGGTCGCATGGAGGAACGCTGGAGCACCGAACACGTCCTGTCCCTGGCCCCTGACGCCGCGTCGCAGAAGGCCGCGGGCAAGCTGTCCTCACCCGCGCCCTGGTCCGGGACGGGCACCGACGGCACCGCCCTGTGGGGCGAGTGCCGGGGCAGCGGCCGCACGCCGTACCGCACCGTGGTCGAACTCGCCACGCCCGCCTACCAGTGCAGCTGCCCCAGCCGGAAGTTCCCGTGCAAGCACGCGCTCGGGCTCCTCCTGCTGTGGAGCGGCGCCCCCGAGGCCGTACCGGCCGGCCGGCCCGCCGACTGGGCGGACGAATGGCTCCGGGCCCGCCAGGAGCGGGCCGAGAAGCGCGCGAGCGCCCCGGTCGACCCGGAGGCCGCCCGCCGCCGGGCCGAGAAGCGCGGCGCCCGGGTCGCGGCCGGCGCGGCCGAACTGCGGCTGCGGCTCGCCGACCGGATCCGGCACGGCCTGGCCGACCAGTCCACAGCCGGCCCCTGGGAGGAGGTCGCGGCCCGGATGGTCGACGCCCAGGCCTCCGGACTCGCCACCCGGGTGCGGGAGTTGGACACCCTGCCGGAGGACCGGCTGCTGGAGGAGTACGCACTGCTGCACCTGCTCGCCACCGCCGCCACCCGGGTCGACGAACTGCCGCCCGACCTGGCCGCCACCGTCCGCGCCCGAGTCGGCTACACCGTGGACGCCGCCGAGGTGCTCGCCGGGCCGACCGTCCGGGACCGCTGGCTGGTGCTCGGCAGCCGGGACACCTCCGACGAGCGGCTCACCACCCGCCGGGTCTGGCTGCGCGGCGCCAAGACCGGCCGCCTCGCCCTGCTGCTCGCCTTCGGCCGCCCCGGCCAGGCCCCCGACCTCGCCCTGCCCACCGGCCACCTGCTGGAGGCCGAACTCGCCTACCACCCGGGCGCCCGCCCGCTGCGCGCCGCGCTCGGCACCCGCTACGGCGCCCCCGGGCCCGGCCCGGCCACCCCGCCCGCCGGGCTCACCGTCGCCGAGGCGGTCGCCGGGTACGGCACCGCGGTGGCCGACGACCCGTGGCTGGACAGCTGGCCGACCGTGCTCGCCGGGGTCGTCCCGGTCCGCACCCCGGCCGGCTGGCACCTGACGGACGGCCACCACACCGTCCCGGTACGCCCCTCGGCCGTCCCCGAGGCCGCACTGTGGCGGCTGGCCGCGGTCTCCACCGGCCGCCCGCTGACGGTCTTCGGCGAGTACGGCCACCAGGGCTTCGCCCCGGTCACCGCCTGGACCGCCGAGCACCGCCCGGTCGGCCTCACCTCCGTCTAGGGCGCGTCCGGCAGTTCCCGCCGGGCGCGCGAACTGTCGGACCCGCCCGAGGAGACCCCGACGTTTCAGGAGAACCGACGATGACCATCACCCAGGACCCGTGGGAGCCGCTGCGCACCAGCGCCCTGCTCGGCACCGACCGGCGCCCGCTCCCGGCCACCGCCCTGCCGCTCGCCGACACCGTGGACCCCTCCGACCCGGCCACCGCCCTGCTGGAACTGGCCGCGCTGGCCACCGTCCGCCGCCGGGCCGGCGCCCTGCCCGTCCCGGCCGCCGAGCCGCCCGGGCCGCCCGCACCCGAGGACCCCCGCCCGGAACTGCCCGAGGCCGCCGCCCGCCGACTGGCCGTCCTGCTCGCCGGCCGCACCGGCGGCAGCGGCGGCGGCACCCTGGCCAACCTGGCCGAGCTGCTGCCGCAGTGGCTCACCACCGCCCGGGCCGCGGGCCTGCGGCCGCCCGCCGCCCTGATACCCGGGCTGCTCGACGCCGCCCGCGCGCGCAGCGAACTGCGCTCCGACGCCGTCGCGTTGGCCGGCCCGCTGGGCCGCTGGCTGGCCGCGCAGAACCCCGACTGGCGGTTCGTCCTGCGCACCGGCGCCACCGAGCCGGCCCGGCAGCCGGACGACCCCGCCGACCACCGGCTCTGGCACGAGGGCCTGTTCGCCGAGCGGGTCACCCACCTCACCCTGCTGCGCCGCCGCGACCCGGCCGCCGGACTGGAGCTGCTGCGCGGCACCTGGTCCACCGAGCGCGCCGAGGACCGGCTGCTCTTCCTGGACGCCCTCCAGGACGGCCTCTCCCCCGCCGACGAGCCCTTCCTGGAGGCCGCCCTGGGCGACCGCAGCAAGAACGTCCGCGCCACCGCCGCCGAACTGCTCTCCACCCTGCCCGGCTCGGCGCTCGCCGGACGGATGGCCGAGCGGGCCGGGGCTGCCGTCCGGCTCGCCGGGAGCGGCACCCACCTGCTGGTCACCCCGCCCGCCGAGTGCGACGAGCGGATGCAGCGCGACGGCATCACGCCCAAGTCCCCCACCGGGCGCGGCGAACGGGCCTGGTGGTTCGGCGAGGTGGTGGCCGCCGCGCCGCTGTCGCTCTGGCCGGCCAGGACCGGCCTGACGCCCGAGCAGCTGCTCGCCCTGCGGGTCGGCGACAGCCTGGACGAGACCAGCAGCAGCTGGGCCGACGACCTGCGGGAGGCCTGGGCGCGCGCCGCCGTGCGCCAGCACGACGCCGACTGGGCACGGGCGCTGCTCGGCCCGCCCCCCGCCCCGCCCGTCCGGGGCGCCGGGCGGGCCCGGGGCGCGCGGGCCACGGGCGCCCCGGCGAAGCTGCTGGCCGTCCTCCCGCCCGAGGAGCGGGCCGCCTGGACGGCCGCCTTCATCGAGGTGCACGGCCTGGGCGAGGCCTTCCAACTGCTCGGCGCCTGCACCACCCCGTGGACGCCGCCGCTGTCCACCGCCGTGGTGACGGCGCTGGCCCGGGCCGCCGCCTCCGGCGCGTACCCGTGGAGCCACAGCGGGGTGCTCGGGATGACGGAACGCTCGCTCGCCCCGGAGACGGCCGCCGCGGTGGAGGAGCTGGCCGCCGGGGCCTCGCCCGACTCCGCCTGGTCGGAGACCTTCGCCCGGCTGGCCGGGACGCTGCGCTTCCGGGCGGCGATGCTCGACGAGCTGCGCCCGGCCGCACCGGGGGCGTGAGCGGATCCGACCGGGCCGGCGCCCGGACACCCCCGAGCGGGCCGGCGCCCGGACCCCCCCGAGCGGGCCGGCGCCCGGACCCCCCCGAGCGGGCCGGCGCCCGGACACCCCCGACCGGGCCGGCGCCCGGACACGCCGGAGCGGGCCGGTCCGCGACGGACCGGCCCGCCCAGCGGGTACCGGAGTACCGGAGTTCAGCCCGCCGCCCGCAGGTTGGCCTCGACCCACGCCACCACGTCCCGGGTGGGCGTACCCGGGGTGAAGATGTCCGCGACGCCCATCGCCTTGAGCTCGGCGATGTCCTCGTCCGGGATGATCCCGCCGCAGAAGACCTTGATGTCCTCCGCGTCGCGCTCCTTCAACAGCTCCAGCACCCGGGCGCAGAGCGTCATGTGGGCGCCGGAGAGGATCGACAGCCCGATGCCGTCCGCATCCTCCTGGATCGCGGTGTCGACCACCTGCTCGGGCGTCTGGTGCAGCCCGGTGTAGATGACCTCCATACCGGCGTCGCGCAGGGCGCGCGCGATGACCTTGGCGCCACGGTCGTGACCGTCGAGCCCCGGCTTGGCGACCACCACACGGATCGGCCCCGACACACTCATCACTGCCTCCTGGACCTCGTCGTCCATCATCCGACCGGACCTCGTGGGCCCACGGGCGCGGTTGACGCGGTTAACGCTCGATAACCAACGACCTGAGGGGAGATTAGCGCCACCCGGCCCGGTTGGCCGAGCCCCCTCCCAAGAGGAGGGCAAAGTCACAGGCCCAGGCCTTGCTACCAGTGAGTACTCCTGTCGGCGGGTCCTCCGTACGGACACGGCGCGCCCCCCCGTGCGCCCCCTTGACAACCGGAGGTTTTTCCGGGGTGTCGACCGTGGGGCTACAGTCACGCCTGTTTACCTCGCACGACGACGTGACCGAGGCCCACCGAGGAGGCAGCCCCTGATGGCTCCCGAAGCAGCCGCCCGCCCGACCCGTGCGGAGCTGCGCCTCGCCGCCCGCGAACAGTCCCGTGCCCAGCGCCGCGGCGCCGCCAAGGCGGCCACCCGGGCCGCGCTGTTCCGGGTCGCGGTGCCCTCGGTGGCCGCGCTCGGGGTCGCCGGGGCGGCGGGCGCCGCGGTGGTCCAGGAGCAGGCCGACCGGGTGCCGCCGCAGGCCTCGGCGGCCGACGTTCCCGGCCGGGCGGCCGCGCCGCCGACCGCCCAGCAGGCGCTCGCGCACACCGACCAGAGCCAGGCCTCGCGCGGCGACGCCCGTCAGCCGCTGACCGGCGCCCAGCCCGGCGACGGCACGCCGACCACGGCTCCCACCGCGACCCCGACCGCCCAGCCGACGCCCGAGCCGGTCAAGCCCAAGGTGGTCATGCCGGTCGCCCAGCACGGCCTGGGCGAACTGTTCGGCGCCTCCGGCGAGCACTGGGCCAGGAAGCACACCGGCATCGACTTCCCGGTGGACGGCGGCTCGGAGGTGTACGCCGTCACCGACGGGACGCTGCGGACGCAGTGGAACCCGTTCTACGGCTACATGTCGATGCTGAAGATGCCGGACGGCACCGAGGCCTGGTACTGCCACCTGCGGAGTTACAAGGTCCGCAAGGGGCCGGTGAAGCAGGGCGACGTGATCGCCTTCGTCGGCAGCAGCGGCAACAGCACCGGGCCGCACCTGCACTTCGAGATCAGGCCGGCGGGCAGCGGGCCGGTCGACCCGCTGCCCTGGTTCCTCTCGAACGGGCTGGACCCGAGGTAGCGCCCAGGCCCGCCCGACCGCGCCCTACAGCTTCTCGACCGGCGCGTAGCGCAGCACCAGCCGCTTGCGGCCGCCCGACCCGAAGTCCACCTCGGCCTGGGCGTTGTCGCCGGCGCCCGTCACGCCCACCACGGTGCCCAGCCCGAAGGTGTCGTGGCTGACCCGGTCGCCGACGGCGAGCGAGGCGACCTCGCGCTCCACCACCTTGCCGCCGCGCCGCACCGACTGCCCCCAGCCCGCCTTCGGCGAGGCCGGACCGGACGACGACGACGAGGAGGAGCGCGAACTCCCGCCCCCGGACGAGGACTTGCCCCAGGACGAGCCCGAGGAGAAGCCGCGCTGGATCGGCGCCTGGGCCGCCCCCGTCCGCTTCCACTCGACCAGGGCCTCCGGGATCTCCTCCAGGAACCGCGAGGCCGGGTTGTAGGCCGGCTGCCCCCAGGCGCTGCGCAGCACCGAGCGGGTCAGGTAGAGCCGTTCGCGGGCCCGGGTGAGGCCGACGTACGCGAGCCGGCGCTCCTCCTCCAGCTCCTTGACCTGGTTGAGCGCCCGCATGTGCGGGAAGATCCCGTCCTCCATACCGGTCAGGAAGACGACGGGGAACTCCAGGCCCTTGGCGGTGTGCAGGGTCATCATCGTGATGACGCCCCGCCCTTCCTCGTCCTCGTCCGGGCTTCCCTCTTCTGCCCCGTACTGCTTCGCATCCGGGAGCTGGTCCGAGTCCGCGACCAGCGCGACCCGCTCCAGGAAGTCGGCCAGCGAGCCGACCGGCGGCGTGCCCTCCTCCCCGGCGTCCGGCCGCTCGCCCGGGTCCTGCTCGTACTCCAGCGCCACCGACGCGAGTTCCTGGAGGTTCTCCACCCGGGTCTCGTCCTGCGGGTCGGTGGAGGCCTGGAGCTCGGCCAGGTAGCCGGTCTCCTCCAGGACGGCCTCCAGCACCGCCGCCGGTCCCGCGCCCGACTCGACGACCTGGCGCAGCCCGGCCATCAGGACGTTGAACTTCTTGACCGCGTTGGCCGAGCGCGCGGCCATCCCGTACGCCTCGTCGACCCGTACCAGCGCCTGGGCGAAGGAGATCCGCTCCCGGGCGGCCAGCGCGTCGATCATCGCCTCGGCCCGCTCGCCGATGCCGCGCTTGGGCACGTTGAGGATCCGGCGCAGCGGCACGGTGTCCTCCGGGTTGGAGAGCACCCGCAGGTAGGCCAGGACGTCCCGGACCTCCTTGCGCTCGTAGAAGCGCACCCCGCCGACCACCTTGTACGGCAGGCCGACCCGGATGAACACCTCCTCGAACACCCGGGACTGGGCGTTGGTGCGGTAGAAGATCGCGACGTCGCCGGGCTTGGCCTCGCCCTTGTCGGTGAGCCGGTCGATCTCGTCGGCGATGAACTGGGCCTCGCCGTGCTCGTCGTCGGCGACGTAGCCGACCACCTTCTCGCCGTGGTCCCCGGCCGTCCAGAGCTTCTTCTCGCGCCGGTTGGCGTTGCGCTCGATGACGGCGTTGGCGGCGCTCAGGATGGTCTGGGTGGAGCGGTAGTTCTGCTCCAGCAGGATCGTGGTCGCGTTCGGGTAGTCCTCCTCGAACTGGAGGATGTTGCGGATGGTCGCGCCGCGGAAGGCGTAGATCGACTGG
Organism: Kitasatospora sp. NPDC096128; assembly: GCF_040303105.1. NCBI lineage: Bacteria > Bacillati > Actinomycetota > Actinomycetes > Kitasatosporales > Streptomycetaceae > Kitasatospora > Kitasatospora sp. NPDC096128. Next base: position 129,405 of record NZ_JBEOSP010000003.1, read on the forward strand.
TCCGCGTCACCGACCACGCACAGCTCGGCCGGCGGCACCTCGGCGAGCCGCCCGGCCGCCGGGTTCACGAACTCCCCGTCCACGGTGCGCTTGGGGGCGTCGGCGACCGAGCCGCCGGTCAGCTCGCGGACCAGGGTGTACTGGGCGTGGTTGGTGTCCTGGTACTCGTCGACCAGGATGTGCCGGAACCGGCGGCGGTAGTGCTCGGCGACGTCCGGGAAGGCCTGCAGCAGGTTCACCGTCGTCATGATGATGTCGTCGAAGTCGAGCGCGTTGGCCTCGCGCAGCCGCCGCTGGTAGAGCGTGTACGCCTCGGCGAGCTTCTTCTCCATCGGGTTGGCGGCCTGGTCGGCGAAGGTCTCCTCGTCGATCAGCTCGTTCTTGAGGTTGCTGACCTTCGCCGTGAAGGACTTCGGCGGGAATTGCTTGGGGTCCAGGTCGAGGTCGCGGCAGACCAGGGACATCAGCCGCTGGGAGTCGGCCGAGTCGTAGATCGAGAAGCTGGAGGTGAAGCCCAGCACCTTGGACTCGCGGCGCAGGATCCGCACGCAGGCGCTGTGGAAGGTGGACACCCACATCGCCCGGGCGCGCGGGCCGACCAGTGCCTCGACGCGCTCGCGCATCTCGCCGGCCGCCTTGTTGGTGAAGGTGATCGCCAGGATCTCGCCCGGCTGCACCCCGCGGGCGCCCAGCAGGTAGGCGATCCGGTGGGTCAGCACCCTGGTCTTGCCGGAGCCGGCGCCGGCCACGATCAGCAGCGGCGAACCGGCGTGCAGCACCGCCTCGCGCTGGGGGTCGTTCATCCCCTCCAGCAGCTGCGCCGGGTCCACCACCGTGCGCGCGGAGCCGTTGCGGTACCAGGCGTCCCGCTCGGTCTCGGCGGCGTGGTCGGTGTGGAACAGCCCGTCCGGGATCGCCTCCTCGTACGCGTCGTACGACTGCTCCTCCTCGTACGGCTGGTCGTCCTCGTACGGCGGGGGCTCCTCGTCGGCGGCGACGGGCGCGGCGGGCTGCTTCGACCCGGCGGCGGGTGCCTCGAAACCGGGGAGCGGGAGGTCGTCAAAGAGGCTACTCATGGCAATGACGAGTCTATGGCCACCCACCGACAAGCCCGCCCGCCCCGGGAATCCGGGGCGGGCGGGCTCGGCCGGCGGGTGTCAGACCAGGCGGCGGGCGGTGGCCCAGCGGGTGAGTTCGTGGCGGTTGCTGAGCTGGAGCTTGCGCAGGACGGCGGAGACGTGGCTCTCGACGGTCTTCACCGAGATGAAGAGCTGCTTGGCGATCTCCTTGTAGGCGTAGCCGCGGGCGATCAGCCGCAGCACCTCGCGCTCGCGCTGGGTGAGCCGGTCCAGGTCCTCGTCCACCGGCGGGGTGTCGGTGGCGGCGAAGGCGTCCAGGACGAAGCCGGCCAACCGGGGCGAGAAGACGGCGTCGCCGTCGGCGATCCGGAAGATCGCGTCGACCAGGTCGGTGCCGGTGATGGTCTTGGTGACGTACCCGCGGGCGCCGCCGCGGATCACGCCGATGACGTCCTCGGCGGCGTCCGAGACGGACAGCGCCAGGAACTTCACGCCCCCCTGCTCGCCCATCACGCCGACCGAGCGGCGCAGCACCTCGACCCCGCCGCCGCCGGGCAGGTGGACGTCGAGCAGCACCACGTCCGGCCTGGTCTCGGCGACCACGCGGACCGCCGAGTCCACGTCGTCGGCCTCGCCCACCACGTCGATCCCGGTCACGTCGGTACGGCCGATCTCGGCCCGGACCCCCGTCCGGAACATCCGGTGGTCGTCCACCAGCACGACCCTGGCCGTGCGCCCCGGCTCTGCCTCAGTCATTCGTTCTCTCCATCTCCAGCTCGACCTCGGTGCCGCCGCCCGCCGCCGGCCGCACCCGCGCGGTGCCGCCGTGCCGCTTCATCCGGCCGATGATCGACTCCCGTACGCCCATCCGGTCCTCGGGCACCGTGTCGGGGTCGAAGCCGGGTCCGTGGTCGCGGATGAACACCGACACCGTCCTCCCCTCCACCTCGGCGTAGACCTGGACCGGTCCCCCGCCACCGTACTTGGCCGCGTTGACGGTCGCCTCCCTCGCGGCCTGCATCTGTGCCGCGATCTTCTCGTCCATCGGGCAGTCGCCGACGATGACGAGCTCCACCGGGACGCCGTGCCGGTCCTCGACCTCGGCGACGGCGGCGCGCAGGGTCTCCGCCATGGTGTCCGGCGCGGCCTCGGCGGCGGCCTCCGGGCGGTACAGCCACAGCCGCAGCTCGCGCTCCTGGGAGCGGGCCAGCCGGAGCACCTCCTTGGGGTCCTCGGCCCGGCGCTGGATCAGGGTGAGGGTGTGCAGCACCGAGTCGTGGATGTGCGCGGCGATCTCGGCGCGCTCCTGGGCCCGGATGCGGGCGGTGCGCTCCGCGCCGAGGTCCTGCCAGAGCCGCAGGCCGTACGGGCCGAGCAGCACCAGCACGCCGGCCAGCACCGCGATCGAGGCCTCGATCACCGAGCCGAGGGTGGAGCCGCTGCCCTGCATGGCGAGCAGCGCGATGGTGCCGACCACCGCGAGCAGCACGCCCACGCCGACCCGGGTGTAGGCGCCGCGGCGCTTCTCGCCCTCCTCGATGCCGAACCAGCGCTGCCAGCGCGAGTCGTCGGCCTGCCGCCAGACCAGCGCGACGCCGACGCCGATCGCCAGCAGCGGCCAGGTGTACGGCTTGGCGGTCTGCCAGCCGAGCACGTTCAGCAGCGCGATCAGGCCGATCACGACCATGACCAGAGCGGCGAGCTGGCCGATGCCGCCCTGCCCGGTCCGGCCGCCGGGCCGGGTGCCGGCCTCGCCCTCGGCCTCCGCGGCGGTGCCGGCGACCGGCTCGCCCTGGAGCGCGTGCTGGAGCAGTTCGCGCAGCCGGCCGACCCATCCGCCGCCGCCCGGCTTGGTCAGCGGGGTGCCCGGCCGCAGCCAGGGCGAGGTCGGGACGTAGACGCCGTTGACGTTCACCCAGTGCGTGCCGCCGCGCTGCGAGGGCTCGCCGATGCCGATCGGCACCACGAACCAGAACGCCGCGTACAGCAGCGCGCCGATCCCCTGGGCGAAGAACAGCAGCACGAAGGCCAGCCGGACCCAGCGCACGGGCAGCCCGAGGTGGACCGCCAGGCCGTGCGCGACGCCGCCCAGCATCCGCCCCTGCGGGCTGCGGTACAGCCGGCGGTAGGGGGGCCGCCCGCCGGCGGGCACGTTGGGGTCGGCGCCGGCCGACGCCGCGGCGTCGGGGGCGAGGGGGCGGGGATCGGTACCGGGTGCTGCCACGCCACCGATGGTTCCACGCGGGCGGTTCCGGGCGCATCAGGGTGGGGCCCCCAGTCCTCTCAGGGACAAGTCAGGGTAGGGGCAGGGCCGTACCCGGTTGGGTCCGCCCGCCCCGGGCCGGAAGGATGGTGCCCATGACCGAGGACCACATCCAGGAGGCCGGGCCGACCGCCCCGCCGGAACCGGAACGCCCGCCGCTGACCAGGACCGAGCACCACCGCGTGGTGGCCGGTGTCTGCGGCGGCCTCGGGCGGCATCTGGACATCGACCCGGTGGTGTTCCGGGTGGTCACCGTGGTGCTCTGCCTCTCCGGCGGCCTCGGACTGTTCCTGTACGGCCTGGCCTGGCTGATCGTCCCGACCGAGGACGGCGCCGACGGCAAGGGCCGCGGCGGGCGCACCGAGCTCCAGCGGGTGCTGACCGGCCGGGTGGACGGCCAGTCGATCGGCGCGGTGCTGCTGACCGTGATCGGCACCGGGGTGTTCTTCTCCTCGATGGGCGACGGGGACCAGCTGTTCCCGCTGCTGCTGCTCGGCGGCCTGGTCTTCCTGGCGGTCCGCTACGACCCGGAGCGCCGCCGCGGTCGCTTCCGCGGCCGCGGGCGGCGGCACGGCGGCCCGTACGACCGCCACTTCCCCGACGCCGACGGCCACGGCTGGCCGCAGGACGAGGCCGCCCGGGCCCGGCACGCCGCCGACCAGGCCGCCGGGACCGTCCCCGCCGACTCCCCCGTGCCCGGCCCGAGCGGCTACCTGTGGGACCCCCGCCACCCCGAGCGCAATCCGTACGGCGCCGGCGAGCAGGGTGCCCCGCCCCCCGCCGCGGGCCCGAAGGTGCCGCCGCCCGGCGGCCCGGCCCAGCCCTGGTGGCAGCGCGCCGACCTCCCGGAGGGCGACCCGCTGCGCAAGGAGCGCCCGGAGCGCCGCCGCGAGCCGGCCGCCGTCCGGCACCCCAAGGAGCGCTCGCCGCTCGGCTTCTTCGGCTTCCTGCTGGCGATCGGCGCCGCCACCGCGGTCTGGTCCGCCTCGGTCGGCCACACCGACGTCACCAAGCTGAGCACCGTCGTGCTGGCCACCGGGCTGCTGGTGATCGGCCTGACCCTGCTGCTGGCAGCGAAGTTCGGCAAGGCCCGCAAGCTCGCGGCGCTGGGCCTGCTGACCACCCTGGCGCTGGCCTTCGCCGGCCACTCGCCGCACACCGTGCAGGACGCCGTCGGCGACCGCTCCTGGACGGTCGCCACGGCCGCGGACCTCAAGGACCGCTACAACCTCGGCGCCGGCAACATCCGGCTGGACCTCTCCCGGCTGGACCCGGCGGGCGGCACCGTCGCCACCAAGGTCGACCTCGGCGCCGGCGAACTGGTCGTCACCGTGCCGACGGACGTCACGGTGGACCTGGTGGCCCGGGTCGGCCTGGGCAACGTCACCGTCCCCGGCGACCGCAACGACGGCACCGGCCGGCACGTCTACCAGCTCGGCCCGCTGGACGGCCGCCCGTCCAAGGGCACCATCGATCTCCAACTCGGCATCGGCCTCGGCGACATCAAGGTGGTCCAGCAGTGAGGAAGCACCGGCTCGACCTGTTCTCGCTGATCGCGGGCGCCCTGTTCACCACGATCGCGATCAGCTACCTGGTGGCGGCGCTCAACGACGAGACGGTGAACGGACGCATCGTCGTCCCGGTCACCTTCATCGTGCTCGGCGTCGGCGGCCTGGCCGGCGCGGTCGCGGCGGTGGCCCGGCGGAGCCGGCCCGACCGGGACGCGTAGCCGAGGGGACGGACAGGCGAACGGACGGGCGGGCGGGCGAACGGACGGGCAGCGGCCGGTTCGGTCAGCTCTGCTGCGCGCCCAGGGTCAGCCTGTCGCCGTCCTTGCTGACGCCGTACCGGGGCAGCGGCTTGACCGCCGGCCCGTTGACCACCGCGCCGGTCGCGGCGTCGAAGCGGGAGCCGTGGCAGGGGCAGTACAGCTGGCCGTTCTTCGGGGCGTCCACCGCGCAGCCGGAATGGGTGCAGACGGCGGAGAAGGCGCAGTACTGGCCGGCCTTGGGCTGCACGATGTAGACGGCGTCCCCGGTGGCCGGGTCCTTGACCTGGGCCGAGCCGCCGACCGGCACGCTCGCCGCGGCGACCGTGGGGGCGGGCGCGGCGGCGCCGGAGGCCGGGGCCGCGGACTGCTTGGGCGCGGCCTTCCCGCTCCGGCCGAAGGTGCGGGTGAGCGAGCCGGTCAGCAGCCCGGCGCCGCCGATCGCGACCGCCGCGATGCCGCCGTCCACCAGCGCCCGGCGCTTGACGTGCTCCTCGGTCAGCCCCCGCTCGCGGTCCCGCCCGGCCCGGCGGGACAGGTAGCCGTCCACCGACAGGTACGGGGTGCCGGCCAGCAGCAGCGGGGTCCAGGCCATCAGGTAGCCGAGGTCGTTGCCGAGGTAGTACGGCGAGACGCTCCAGCTGACGGTCAGCCACAGGCTGAGGTTGATCAGCGCGCCGCCGAGCGCCGCGATCCGGCCCCAGAGGCCGAGCAGGGTGCCGAGGCCGACCGCCAGCTCGCCGAAGGCGACGGCCAGCGCGGACAGGGTGGGCGCGTCCAGCGCGGGGCCGAGCAGGAAGGCGATCGGGCTGCCGCCCGCCTTGGCGGCCCGGGTCTGGGAGAGGAAGGAGGCCGGGTCGCCGGCGCCGGCCAGGAAGTGCGCGTCGGAGAGCTTGTCCAGGGCGGCGTAGACGAAGGTGACGCCGAGGAACAGCCGCAGCGGCAGCAGCGCGTACCTGGACGCGAACGCCCGCAGCCGGGCCGCCCGGTCGGCCCGGCGGGCCGCTCCTCCGTCGATCGCCTCGGAGTTGCTGACCTCCGACATCCCGCACACCTTCCCTCACGGCCTGCCGCTCTCTGACAGGTCCGGTCCGCATTCTGCCCGCTCCTGCCCGCTTTCGGTGGGACGTGCCGGAGCCGTGACCGCGAACGGCCGCGCCGCCGTTCCCTTCACTACGGGAACGACGGCGCGGCTGTTCAGGCTTCGCGGGGAGCGCTCACTCCCACTCGATGGTGCCCGGCGGCTTGCTGGTGACGTCGACGACGACGCGGTTCACGTCGCGGACCTCGTTGGTGATCCGGGTGGAGATCTTCGCCAGCACGTCGTACGGCAGGCGCGACCAGTCGGCGGTCATGGCGTCCTCGGAGGAGACCGGGCGCAGCACGATCGGGTGACCGTAGGTGCGGCCGTCGCCCTGCACACCCACGCTGCGCACGTCGGCGAGCAGCACGACCGGGCACTGCCAGATCTCGCGGTCCAGACCGGCCGCGGTCAGCTCCTCGCGGGCGATCGCGTCGGCGTCGCGGAGCAGGTCCAGGCGCTCCTTCGTGACCTCGCCGACGATCCGGATGCCCAGGCCGGGGCCCGGGAACGGCTGGCGCTGGACGATCTCCTCCGGCAGGCCGAGCTCCTGGCCGACCATCCGGACCTCGTCCTTGAACAGCTTGCGCAGCGGCTCCACCAGCTGGAACTGGAGGTCCTCGGGCAGGCCGCCGACGTTGTGGTGGGACTTGATGTTGGCGGTGCCGGTACCACCGCCGGACTCCACCACGTCCGGGTACAGGGTGCCCTGGACCAGGAAGTCGACCGACTCGCCGTGCGCGCCGGCCTCGGCGACGATCTCGGCCTGGGCCTGCTCGAAGACCCGGATGAACTCCCGGCCGATGATCTTGCGCTTCTCCTCGGGGTCGGTGACCCCCTTGAGCGCGTTCAGGAAGCGCTCGGAGGCGTCGACGACCTTCAGCTGGACGCCGGTGGCGGCCACGAAGTCCTTCTCGACCTGCTCGGTCTCGCCCTTGCGCATCAGGCCGTGGTCGACGTAGACGCAGGTCAGCCGGTCGCCGATGGCCTTGTTGACCAGCGCCGCGGCGACCGCGGAGTCCACGCCGCCGGACAGGCCGCAGATCGCGCGCTTGTTGCCGACCTGCTCGCGGATCAGGGCGATCTGCTCCTCGACCACGCTGCCGGTGGTCCAGGTCGGGGCGATGCCGGCGCCGCGGTAGAGGAAGTGCTCCAGGATCTGCTGGCCGTGGTCGGAGTGCAGCACCTCGGGGTGGTACTGGACGCCGTACAGCCTGGCTTCGTCGTTCTCGAAGGCCGCGACCGGGACCACCTCGGTGGAGGCGGTGACGGTGAAGCCCTCCGGGGCGGCGGAGCAGGCGTCGCCGTGCGACATCCACACCGAGTGCTCCGCCGGCACGCCCTCGAACAGCGTGGAGCCGGTGCGGGAGACCTTCAGCGGGGTGCGGCCGTACTCGCGGGCGCCGCTGTTGTCGACGGTGCCGCCCAGGGTCTTCGCCATCAGCTGGAAGCCGTAGCACATGCCGAAGACCGGGACGCCGGCCTCGAAGATCGCGCGGTCGAGCTGCGGCGCGCCCTCTTCGTAGACCGACGACGGACCGCCGGAGAGGATGATCGCCTTGGGGTTCTTGGCGAGCATCTCGGCGACCGGCATGCTGCTCGGCACGATCTCGCTGTAGACCCGCGCCTCACGCACCCGACGGGCGATGAGCTGGGCGTACTGGGCGCCGAAGTCGACCACCAGGACGGTGTCGTTGTCCGGCACGGACTGGACGGGAATTGCAGAGGACACAGACGGCCTTCCGGCAGCGGTATCGAGGTGTCACGCAGAGCCGCTTCCCCGACGGAGGGCAGCGGCGGCGGACGGGTGTGGGGTGTCTGGACACCGATTCTACCGGGCTGTCCGGTTTCACTCGTCTGCACGTCCAAAGGACCGTGACCGGTCGGGCCCGCCCTTCGTTGCTTCAGACGACCGCACGGCTCCGCCGCGTCCGCCAGACGCGCCGCCGCCGCCCCCGACCGGGGGCACCGCCGTACGGCTGCAGGACCACGCGTGGAGCTTCACCCCAGTCCACCGGCGCACGTGGCGCCGCCGCCCCGGCCAGCCGGGGAGCGCGGCTCCGTGGGACCGTGCGCGGGTGCCGCGGCCGGCCAGCAGGGGACAGCGACCCCGGCCGCGACTGGGCCGAGAGGTGGGACGGCCGGCTCCCCGGGGACGCCCGGGACCGGCCGTCGCACCGCCCTTCGATCCGGGGTGCGCCCCGGGCGCACCACCCCCGCCGTCCCGCGCTGCTACGCGCGTCCCCGTGCGCCGCAGCCCCCGAACCACTACTCACCGTGATCATTCGGTGCGGAACCGCCAGTGTGCCGCCAGTAAATGGACTGTGCCGAACTGTGCCGAACCGGTTGCAGAGCAGCCCCTCCGTCCACCACGATGCTTGATGTGAACGGTTCTCCCGGCGGCCGGAAGGCCTGCCGCGGAGGCCCGGACCGATGTCTCCGCGGCCTCAGCGCCGCACGGCGGCGGCGGTCATCACCTCACGCTCCGTGATCAATGGCCCGCGCAGACCTGTCCGCCGACCCGCCACCGCACGGGAGCGCGTGCCCCCGCTCCGCCGGTCACCGCCGGCGCCGCGGAGCCACACCACGAGCCGACCGACCCGACGGCGCTCCTCCCCCGGCGCCGTCACCTCCAGCACCGGCGCAGCCCTGACGCCGAGTGCTGAGCGACAAAGGGCCCCGTTCCCCCGCGGGGCCCTTTGCCCTTTCCACGGCCGGCTTACGGGTGGTCTCGCCAGACCGTCGGGTCGACCGGCTCCTCGGCCGGCCGCCGGGCGTCCGCGGGCAGCCCCGTCCCGGCCGCCGGGGTGGGCGGCGCGTCGTGCGAGCCGATCACCTCACCCACCCCGGCCACCGCCGGCGCGTCCGCCACCGGCCCGGGCGGGTACGGCACTCCGGGCACCTCGGCCCCGGGCGGCGGCGCCCCGTACGCCGGACCGCCCTGCCCGGGAACCCCGGGCGGCACGGGCGCCCCCGGCACCCCGTAGCCCGGCCCCGCCGGGTACGGCACCGCCGGCGGCACCGCGCCGTACGCCCCGTACGGCCCCGCCCCGGGCGGCAGCGCCCCGTAGGCCGCGCCGGCGCTCCCGCCGCCGAGCGCCGCCAGCAGCGCGGGCACCAGCAGCGCGCCGACCGCCGCCCAGACCACGAAGGCCACCAGGACGCTGACGAACACCAGGCCGATCGAGGTGTCCTGGGTGGTGACCGTGCCGTTCGAGCCGCTCCAGCCACCGTCGTCCGGTGCGGCGAAGGACATCGCCGCACTGGTCAGCCCGCCGGACGCCGCCGTCAGCCCGGTCAGCAGCGCGGCGTACACGACCGCCAGCCGGAGCCGGTCGGCCACGTCCAGCTGCCGCCGGTGGGCCGTCCAGCCGAGCAGGAGCGCCGCGGCGAGCGCCAGCAGAGCGGCCCAGCGCCAGTCGGCGGACTGGTCGTGCAGGTCGAAGAAGGAGAACTCCGTGTGCCTGCCGCGGTCACCGCTCCAGCCGGGGGTGTCCCCGCCCAGGTCGCTGCTCCCCCGGAGCGTCGCGCCCGAGCCCAGGCCCAGCAACTCCAGGCCGAGGTTGGGCAGGAAGGCCAGCGAGACCGCCGTCTTCCAGCCCTGGTCGCTGTTGACCGCGACCAGCACGAAGGCCGTCACCGAGGCCAGGCCGACGGTCAGCGCGAGGGCCTGGCCGGCCGTCAGCGCGGCCACCGCCCAGCCGCGCACCGACCGGCTGCGCCACGCGGCCCAGCGCAGCGCGTCGGTGCCGTACACGGTGAAGGCCAGCAGCCCGCCGAGCAGGACGGTCCAGCCGAGCGCCCACAGCCAGCCGGAGTCGGTGCTGATCGACGGCTTCCCGAGGCTCAGCCCGGAGCCGTAGTAGTCGGATTCGCCCTCGACGCCCTTGGGGTTCCAGCTGGTGCCGCCGACCAGGCCGAGCACCACGGTCACCAGGCCCAGCACCACCGCGGTGCGCAAAGCCTCGCCGGCCGCCTGGCCGCGGGTCAGCTGGGAGCCGTCGGCCTTGCGCCGCCGCAGGCCGGCCCGCAGGCCGAGCCAGAGGGCCACTCCCCACAGGAGGGTGACCGTCATCGGCACCACCCAGAGGGTGATCTCCAGGCCCTCCGAGCGGCTCCGGCTGATCGGGCTCCGGAAGCCGAGCCGGAACGGCGCCCCGAGCGCGTTCAGCGCCATCCCCAGGGTGGACAGCAGGCGGTCGCCGAAGTCGGGCGTCGGGAAGGTCCGGTCGTAGGTGTAGTCGCTCGGGATCGCCGCGATCAGCGCCGCCAGCAGCAGCACCGCGGTCGGGCCGAGGGCCGCCCGCAGCGCCGGGCGCCAGTCGGCGCCGGTCAGCAGCCGCCGGACGGCCGAGGACGGCTGGTACGGCCGGCCGGCCCCCCAGCTGCCCAGCGCGGGCGGGCCGCCGGGCGGCGGGTAGCCGGACCCGGGCGGCGGCGGGTGGTACCCGGCGGTCGGCGGGAGGGCCGGCGGCCCGTACCCGGGGGGCGGTGGCGGTGGCGGCGGTGGCGGCGGTGCCGCGGGCAGAGCGGCGGCCGTCGGCGGCGGCGGTATCGTCGGCCGGCCGCACGAGCCGCAGACCGGCGCCCCCTCCTCCGAAGTCGCGCCGCACGATGCGCAGTTGGCCATGGACCGCATTCCCCCCGCTCGACGAGTTCCTGGTCCCCCAGGGAGCCCGTTTATCCCATCGGATCCGAACGACTGTCAACCGATGAGCGGCACAGGCGGGTTGGCTGTCGACAGGGGGGTCAGCCGCGCTTCTTCGGGACCTCCGGGACGGGCAGCAGCGGCAGTCGCAGCGCGCCGAACGCGCCCTCCGGCACGGCCGGTCGCACCGGCGCGACCGGGGCGACCGGGCGGTAGGACTCGCCCTGCGCCGGGCGCCGGTCGGCCTCCCCCTTGTTGGGCCACATCGACATCGCGCGCTCGGCCTGCGCGGTGATGGTGAGCGAGGGGTTGACGCCGAGGTTGGCGGAGACGGCCGCGCCGTCCACCACGCTGATCCCGGGGTGGCCGTACAGCCGGTGGTACGGGTCGACCACGCCGGTTTCGGGGGCGTCGCCGATCGGGCAGCCGCCGAGGAAGTGCGCGGTCATCGGGATGTCGAAGATCTCGCCGACGGTGCTGCCCGGGAAGCCGTTGATCTCGTCGGCCAGCGCCTGGGCGCCCTTCTCGGCGGCCGGGATCCAGGTCGGGTTGGGGGTGCCGTGGCCCTGGCTGGAGGTGAGCCGGGGCTTGCCGAGCGGGCCCTTCTTGAGCGAGACGGTGATCGAGTTGTCCAGCGACTGCATCACCAGGCCGATGATCGTCTTCTCGGACCAGCCGCGCTGGTTCATCGAGCGGCCGAAGGTCACCGGGTGGAGCACCGAGTTGCCCAGGTAGCGCAGCCAGCGCGGGGCCTTCCCGCCGCCCTTGACCTGCGCGATCGACAGCGCGCCCATCGCGTTGGAGCCCTTGCCGTAGCGGACCGGCTCGATGTGGGTGTTGGCGTCCGGGTGGATCGAGGAGGTGATCGCCACGCCCTTGGTGAAGTCCGCCTTGGTGCCGTAGCGCCGGTCGGTGGTCTGCGCGCCCACCAGCGCCTCGGAGTTGGTGCGGGTCAGCTCGCCGAGCCGGTCGGAGATCCGCGGCAGGTGGCCGCCGTCGCGCATCCGGTGCAGCAGCGACTGGGTGCCGTAGGTGCCGGCCGCGACCACCACCCGGGCGGCGGTGATGGTCCGGGCGCCCGCCTTGACCCGGTCGGTCCGCGACCGGGAGTCGGTGCGGCGCACGTCCACGGCGAAGCCGCCGCCGGCCTCCCGGATCCGGGCGACGGTGGTGAGCGGGTGGATCTCCGCGCCCCCCGCCTCGGCCAGGTGCAGGTAGTTCTCGGTGAGCATGTTCTTGGCGCCGTGCCGGCAGCCGGTCATGCACTCGCCGCACTCCACGCAGGCCTTGCGGGCCGGGCCGGCGCCGCCGAAGTACGGGTCGGCGACCTCCTCGCCGGGCGCGCCCTTGGCGGTGCCGTCGGTGTCCTTGCCGTCCCCGAAGAAGACCCCGACCGGCGCCATGTGGAAGGTGTCCCCGACCCCCATCTTCTCCGCCGCCGCCTTGAGGTGGACGTCGGACGGCGTGACGGTCGGGTTCAGCCGGACCCCGAGCATCCGCTGCGCCTGGTCGTAGAACGGCGCCAACTCCTGCTGCCAGTCGGTGATGTGGCGCCACTGACGGTCCTCGAAGAAGGCCTTCGGCGGCACGTACAGGGTGTTGGCGTAGTTCAGCGAGCCGCCGCCGACCCCGGCACCGGCCAGGATCAGCACATTGGCCAGCAGGTGGATCCGCTGGATCCCGTACAGCCCGAGCTGCGGCGCCCACAGGTAGTTCGGCAGGTCCCAGGAGTTGCGGGGCAGTTCGTCCCGCTCGAAGCGCCGCCCGGCCTCCAGGACGGCGACCCGGTAGCCCTTCTCGGTCAGCCGCAGCGCCGCGACCGAACCGCCGAAGCCGGAGCCGACCACGACCACGTCGTAGTCGAACTCCGCCGCACCGTCGGACTCCACCATCTGCCACTGCTCCTCGGGGGATCGAAAGGAAAGGGGGCGTACGCCGCCCGCTACTTGAACCGCAGCGCCTTGAGCGCCCGCAGCCCGCCGGTCATCACGGCCGCGAACTGCCGGTCGTCCAGCCCGAACGAGGGGGCGATCGGCATCACCCGCTGGGTCGAGACGGTCTGCGCCTCGGTGAAGCGCAGGATGCCGTCGGCGCCGTGCCGCCGGCCCAGCCCCGAGTCGCCCATGCCGCCCATCGGCGCGGCGACCGAGCCGTACGCGGCCGCGTAGGCCTCGTTGACGTTCACCGTCCCGGTGCGCAGCCGGGCCGCGACCGCCCGGCCGCGCCGCAGGTCCCTGGTCCAGACGCTGGAGTTCAGGCCGTACGGCGTGGAGTTGGCGGCGGCCACCGCCTCCTCCTCGGTGTCGAAGCGGTAGACCGCCACGACCGGGCCGAAGGTCTCCTCGCCGCAGACCGCCATCTCCGGGGTCACCCCGTCCAGGACGGTCGGCTCGTAGAAGTACGGGCCGAGGTCGGGCCGGGCCCGGCCGCCGGTGAGCACGGTGGCGCCGGCCTTGACCGCCTCGTCCACGTGCCGGGTGGTGGTGTCCAGCTGCCGGGAGGAGACCAGCGAGCCCATGTCGGCGCCGTAGGCGAGGCCGCCGCCCAGGCGCAGCGCCTTGGTGCGGGCGACGAACAGCTCCAGGAAGCGGTCGGCCACCGAGCGGTGCACCAGCAGCCGCTCGATCGAGATGCACAGCTGCCCGGCCGAGGAGAAGCAGGCCCGGACGGCGCCCGCGGCGGCGGCTTCCAGGTCGGCGTCGGAGAGCACCAGCATGGCGTTCTTGCCGCCGAGTTCGAGCGAGGCGCCGACCAGCCGGGCCGCGGCGCGCTGGGCGACCTCGCGGCCGGTGCGGGTGGAGCCGGTGAAGGAGACGTAGTCGGCGTGCTCCACCACGGCGGGGCCGATCACCGGGCCGTCGCCGAGCACGACCTGCCACAGGTCGGCGGGCAGCCCGGCCTCGATCAGCAGCTCGCGGGCCCACAGGCCGGTCAGCGCGGTCTGGGTGTCGGGCTTGTTGACCACCGCGTTGCCCGCCGCGAAGGCGGGCAGCAGGTCGCCGACGCACAGCTCCAGCGGGTAGTTCCACGGCGAGATGTGGCCGATCACGCCCTTGGGGCGGCGGGCCTCCACGGTGTGGGTGAGCACCGGCAGCGCACCGCCGCGGCGCCGGTCCTTGAGGTAGCCCTGCGCGGCGCGCCCGTAGTGCCGGGCGGCCATCGCGACGGCCAGCACCTCCTCGAAGGCGTGCAGCCGGGCCTTGCCGGTCTCGGCCTGGACCAGGTCCAGCACCTCGTCCTGCCGCTTGAGCAGCAGGTCGTGGAAGCGCAGCAGCACCGCCGCCCGGCGGCGCACCGGCAGCGCGGCCCAGGCCGGCTGGGCGCGGCGGGCCAGCTGGAAGGCGACCTCGACGTCGGCCGGGGTGGACAGCGGCAGACCGGCCAGCCGCTCCCCGGTCAGCGGGGCGACGGTCTCCACCACGCTGGGCTCGCCGGTGGCGGTGACCCCGGCGGCCAGCCGCTCGACCAGGGACCGGGGGACGGCCGTCGCGACGGTCCGGCCGCCGCCGGGGGCGGCCGGGTTGCCGTCCGCCGGAGCGGTGCCGGGGTGTCCGGTGGCCACTGCGTCTGCTGTGAGGTCCGACATACGGCGCAGCCTAGGCCTTCGGGCCCCGGCGCGGTACCCGTCGGTAACAAGAATCTGCCGCACTCGGGCGAAAGCGGGGCGCTCCGCCCGTACGGCCCGGGCTCAGCGGGTCGGCGTGAAGTGGTTGAGCACCGTGGTGAAGCGCTGCTCGGCCTGCTGCCACTCACCGTCCTTGTCCGGGCTGGACGCGTAGATCGCGTAGGCGGTGCCGTCCTCGTCGATGAACTCGGTCTCGATCGCCCGCCGGCGGCCGCCCTCCTTGGCCGCGTAGCTGAACTCCCAGGTGGCGGCCTCGTGGCCGTTCACCACGGAGCCGGCCATCCGGTGCTGCTTGTAGTCCTTGAGCGACTTGGAGACGTTGCCCTCCATCTGCCGCATGTGGTCCAAGGGCTTGACCGACTGCCCGACGGTGACCGCGAACTGCAGGTAGTGCACCCGGTTGTCGGGGCTGTAGAAGATCTGGTTGTTGTCGGGCACGCCGAGGCTGCGCTGCCAGGTCGGGCCGCCGGTCGGCAGCGGGAAGCGGAAGCCGGCCGAGTCGTCGACCCAGCGGTAGCCGGCCGGCGCGGATGCCCCCGGGGCGGGGGTGCCGGTCGGCTCCGGATCGGTGGGCTCGGCCGTGTCGGGCTGGGTGGTCGGGGTGGGGTCGTCGGTCGGGGAGCCGACCATGTGCCGGGTGGCGAAGTAGGTGGCCGCGGCCGCCAGCACGCCGACCGCCACCGCGACGGCGACCAGCTTCATCCGCTTGCGGCGCCGGGCCGGCCCGCGCGCGGGCGCACCGGGGTGCGCGACCGGCGTGCCGGGAGTGGTGTGCGCTCCCCCGGGGGCACCGGGCCCGTGGGCCCGGACCTCCGGGGCGAACGGTACGGGGGCCGACACCGCGGTCGCCGCGGTCCCGGCCGGACGCGGATCGGTCGGCGCCTCCGAGCCGGCCGAACCCTCCGGCGAGGAGGCCACGGTCCCGTCCGGCCCCTCGCTGCGGTCCACCACCGGCACCGCCTGGGTGGGCGTCCGCACCGGGCCGACCGTCGGCCCGACCGTCTTGAGCCCCATGGTGTGCCCGGCCTGGACCTCGGCCAGCATCCGGGCCGCCTCGTCCGCGCTCGGCCGGTCGGCCGGGTCCTTGGCCATCAGCGCGGCCAGCACCGGGCCCAGCGGCCCGGCCCGGCGCGACTCCGGCAGCGGCTCGTCGACCACCGCGGCCAGCGTGGTGATCGGCGAGTCGCGGCGGAACGGCGACTGGCCCTCGACCGCCGCGTACAGCGTCGCCCCGAGGCCCCACAGGTCGGAGGCCGGCCCGGGCCGCTCGCCCTGGGCGCGCTCGGGCGCCAGGTAGTCCGGCGAGCCGACCAGGTCGCCGGGCCGGGTCAGCTCGGTCGAGCCCTCGTACTTGGCGATGCCGAAGTCCAGCAGCACCACCCGCCCGGTGCCGCGCTCCAGCAGCACGTTGGCCGGCTTGACGTCCCGGTGCAGCACGCCGAGCTGGTGGCCGCGGTGCAGCGCGGCGAGCACCTGACTGCCGACCTCGGCGGCGGCGCGCGGCGGCAGGGTGCCGTCCTGGCTGATCACGTCGGCCAGCGAGCGGCCGTCGACCAGCTCCATGACGATCCACGGCCGGCCGTCCTGCTCCAGCACGTCGTGCACGGTGATCACGCCGGGGTGCTTGATCCGGGCGGCGGCGCTGGCCTCGCGCTTCATCCGGGTGTGGAGGATCTGCAGGTCCTCCTCCGGCAGGTGGTTGACGGTCAGCTCCTTGACCGCGACCTCGCGGTCCAGCATCCGGTCCCAGGCCCGCCAGACCGTGCCCATCCCGCCCCGGCCGAGCCGCTCGCCGAGCTCGTACCGCCCGGCCAGCAACCGCTCTGCTTCGGCCGCCTCCGGCCGGTCCTGCACGCCCATCGGCGACCGCTCCCCCTCTCGATTCCACGCGCCGTCACCGCGGCCGAAAGGCCGCTGCGGACCGCTGTTCGAACAAATCCCACGGACACATTAGGCGCACCGTGCCAAGCCCGGTAATCTCGCCCACCCGCCGGACCGGCGGACCGGCGCGAACCGAGGCCGTCAGCCTGCGAACAGGACCACGGCGACCATTCCCAGCACCAGCAGCGCGAACACGCCTCCGACCAGCAGCGGCCCCAGCAGCGCCGGAGGTATCCGCGAACTCCTCCGACCCTCCGCGCCCGCTTCCGGCGACACCGTCTCCGCCCGCCCGCCCCGACCACGCCGACGCGGCCGCAGCGGCACCAGCGGCGCCTCCGGCTTCAGTTCGACCTCCCGCGCGGCCCGTTCCCCGTCGGCCGGCTCCGGCGCGCCCGCCAGCAGCGCCGCCAGCTCCTCCCGCACCTCCCGGGCGGTGGGCCGCAGCGTCGGGTCGGGCTGCAGCAGCCGCTCGACCAGCGGCGCGGCCGGCCCGCAGACCACCGCGGGTTCGCGCCGCCCGTCCCGGACGGCCGTCACCAGCTCCGGCACCCCCGGCTCCGGGAACGGCGAACGTCCGGTGACCATCCGCTGCAGCAGCACCCCGAGCGCCCAGCAGTCCCCCGCCGGGCCGCCGTCCAGCGGCCAGCGCTCGGCCACCGGGCCGACCAGGGTGGCCCGGACCTCGTAGCGGCGGCGCCCGCCCGGCCCGCCGAGGTCCTCGGCCAGCGCCTCCTGCGCCACCCCGCCGAGCAGCCCGCCGAGCAGCGCGGCACCGTCCTCGCAGACCAGCACCGACTCGGCGGTCACATTGCCGTGGGCGAGCCCGGCCTCGTGCAGCGCCCGCAGCGCGCCGGCCAGGTCGGCCGCCAACTCGGCCGCCCGGTACGGCGGGAGCGGCCCGGCGGTGAGCAGTTCGGCCAGCGTCCGGCCGGCCGGCCGCTCCTCGACCGTCCACAGCAGCTCGCCCTCGACGAAGGCGCCGACCCCGCGCAGCAGCCGCGGGTGCCAGGTCGGCGCGGCCGCGCCGACCGTCGCCACCCGCCGCACCAGCCGGTCCCCGTGCCCGGGGTTCGGCTCGTCCGGATCCTGACCCGCGGTCAGCAGCGCGGGCAGCTCCACGGCGCGCAGCAGGACCGTTTCCCCGGTCCGCTCGTCCACCGCGGAGGCGCGGAGCAGTTCAGGACGGTCCGTCAGCCGGTACCGCCCCGCCAACAACTGGCCTGGGCCGCCTCGCATGCCAGTTCCTCTCGCTCACCGAGCAGCCTACTGATCGGCTCCTTTACGCTCGGCCCCATGGACTGGACCGATCTGATCGACACCGCCTTCAGGGTGGCGGGCAACAGCAACCAAGCCAACCGGGCCGAGGCCGTCCGCGCGGTCGAGGCGTCCGTCATCGGGGGCGAGGAGCCCGTCGCCTCCACGGCCGGGCGCCATCCCGACCACTTCCGCAAGGGGGTGCTCGTGCTCACCACCCACCGGCTGCTCTTCCTGAAGGACGGGAAGCCGCCGGTACCGGTTCCGCTCGCCGCCGTCACCGACGCCACCGTGACCCGGACCAAGCTCAACGGCGAGGTGCTGACCGTCGTCGCGCTGACCGGCTTCCACCGCTTCGAGGACGTGGCCAAGGCCGAGGTCTTCGCCGAACGGCTCCGCGAGGCCGCCCGCCTCGCCCGCACCGCCCCACCGCGGGCCCCGGAACCGGCCCCCTCCGGCGAGCAGCTCCTCGACCGGCTGGAGCGCCTGGCCGCCCTCCGGACCTCCGGCGCACTCACCGACGAGGAGTTCACCCGCGCCAAGCGACGCCTGCTCGGCTGAGCGCCTTCCTCGGTCGACCTTACGGTGCAGGCTGGAAACTGTTGAAGACGACATCCCGGACCGGGGCCTGCGCGGCCCACTGCGCGTCCGGCACGATCCAGTAGATCGAGTAACCGTACTTGGCCGGACTGCCCGTCACGAAGCCCCGGTTGAGCGAGTGGGTCTTGGGCGTGCCGTTGGTCCACTCCCAGTCCGCCGCGTTGCTCCACTGACGATAGGTGATCGCCGCCAGGTTCAGCCGCTGGTAGTTGGTCACCTGTCCGCGGATGTTGGGCTCGGACTCCTGCCAGTCGGCCAGCGCACTCGCACCGGGGGAGGTGGTCCACTCGATCCGCAGCTGGCTGCCGTCGGCCGGGTTCTTGAAGATCCGCCGGTTGGAGTTCGAGTCGGACGGCTGCAGCCAGTCGGGCAGCAGGACCGAGAAGCCGCTCGGGTCCTGGTAGGCGTGGTACCCGGCCGGAACCGCCCCGCCGGACGGGGTCTGCACCGGGGCCGGCTCACTCGCCGCGGGCGGCTGCGGCTGCGGCTGCACCGCACTGGCGGTGGCCGGCGCCGGCACCGCAGCCGAGGACACCGGCTCCGTCGGCGTCCCGGCCGGCGCCGACTCACCGGCCGTCGCCACCGGACTCGGGCTCGGCCCCGGCGTCACCTCCCCGGCCGACGCGACCGGCGAGGTGGCCCCCGCACTGTGCGTGCCCGCCCCCTTCGCCCCGGTGTCCCCGCTGCCCACCGCCTGGACCACCGCGACGATCCCGGCGATCAGCAGCAGCACCAGCACCACGGTGACCACCGCGAGCCGGCGCCGCCCCTTGCGCGGGTCGGCCCCGGCCGCCTGGGTCGCCCCCATCGTCCACTCACTGGTCACCGGCCGGATCGGCTCGGCCCCCGGCGCCGGATCGGCGGACTCCCCGCCCCCGGCCTCGACCGCGGCCTCCGCCGCCGGCTCCACGACCTTGGCCCGGCTCCCCACCCGAACCGTCCCGAGCAGCCCACCCACGGTCCGCTTCGGCGCTTCCTTCGGCTCGACGCCCTCGTCCTTGACATCCCCCCCGGCCGCCACCGGCTCCACCGACTTCACCGGCTCTGCCGACTTGACCGGCTCTGCCGACTTCACCGACTCCACCGGCATCGCGTGCTCAGTGGTCGACTCGGCCTTCACGGTCGCCTCCGCGACCACCCGCTTGAGCATCGACCGGGTCTGCGTCGCATCGAGCCGCTTCGCCGGGTCCTTCTCCAGCAGCCCCTCGATCACCGGCAGCAGCGGCCCGGCGTTCGCCGGCGCGGTCAGGTCCTCGGTCATCACCGCGGTCAGGGTGGCCAGCGCCGAGCCCCGGTCGTACGGCGGCCGCCCCTCGACCATCGCGTACAGCGTGCCGCCCAGCGACCACAGGTCGGCCGGCGGACCGGGCTTCTGCCCGCGCGCCCGCTCCGGGGATATGTACGAGGGCGCGCCGACCAGCATCCCGGTGGAGGTGATCGAGGCGTCGCCCTCCACGCTGGCGATGCCGAAGTCGGTGAGCACGACCCGGCCGTCCTCGCCGATCAGCACGTTGGACGGCTTGACGTCCCGGTGCAGGATGCCGAGCGCGTGCGCGGCGATCAGCACGCCCAGCACGTCCAGCGCGATCTCGGCCGCCCGGGCGGGGGCCAGCGGCCCGTCCTCGCGGACGACGTCGGCCAGCGAGCGGGACTCGACCAGTTCCATGACGATCCACGGCCGGTCGTCCTCGTCGACCACGTCGAAGACGGTCACCGCCGAGTTGTGCCGGATCCGCGCGGTCGCCTTCGCCTCGCGCAGCGTCCGGACGATCAGCCGGTGCTTCTCCTCCTCGTCGACGCTGGCGTTCATCCGCAGTTCCTTGACCGCGACGGTCCGGCCCAGCATCTCGTCCTCGGCGCGCCAGACGGTGCCCATGCCGCCGCGTCCGAGCACGCCGTTCAGCCGGTAGCGGCCGGCCAGGAGGCGGCCGGTGGAACCCTGCGCCTGGGTCATTCGGAACGTTCCCCCATGTGCTGCTGGCGGTCGTGGTGACGGCGCGTCGGCCCGGCCCGGGCCCGAACGCCCAAGCCTCCATCATCCCCTGTCCGGAGGGGCGCCGACCACCCACCCCCCGTCCCAAGCCGGGACGAACCGGAACGGGTGCGACGCTCTGTGCCCGACCTGTGATCGAAAACTCGCCAAGATCTGCCCGAAGCGCTGCTACCGTACGGCAGCTCATCGTCTTTTCCGGGGGGACTCGACGCCCATGACCGCACCCGCACCGGGCGCTGACGGCCCATCGCTCCGGCCGCCCACCGCCCAGCACTACTCGGTCGCCCCGGTCCTGGACACCCCCGAAGGCTACGTCGCCCCCGGCATGCCCGGCGTCCCCGTCACCGGCTACACGCCCGCCGCCCCCACGGCCCCCCGACGCCGCCGCACCGCGCCGGCCCTCACCCTCGCCACCCTCGCCACCGCCCTCGGCGGCCTCGCCTACGGCTTCGCCCCCCTGCGCGCCGCCGACAGCCTCGGCTGGCTCACCATCGCCCAGGCCGGCCTGGTCGCCCTCCCCCTCGGCCGCCTCGGCGGCCGCACCCGCTCACTCCCACCCCTCGGCGCCCTCCTCGCAGCCGCCGCCCTCCTCCTCGGCCAGCTCACCCAGCACCTCCGCCTGGTACGAGCCACCCCCGGCCCCCACCACCTCCTCCCCGAAACCCTCACCACCTGGCGCGCCGACCTGCGCCCCCTCGACCTGGCCTTCTACACCATCGCCCTGATCGGCGGCTTCCTCCTCACCCGCCGCTCCGCCAACCACACCTGACCCCGGCACCCCGCGCCCCACCCCCCTCATGGGCGCGCGGGCAACGCCCCAGCCCCGCGCAGCGGAACCCACAAAAGACCAACGGCCCGCTCCCCCCGAAGGGAGAACGGGCCGTCAGCCGACCGAACCGACCGTCAGCGGTGGTCCAGCGCCGGGTTGACCGTCACCTCGACCCGCTGGAACTCCTTCAGCTCCGTGTACCCCGTCGTCGCCATCGCCCGCCGCAGCGCCCCGAACAGGTTCATGGTGCCGTCAGGCGTGTGCGACGGACCGGTCAGGATCTCCTCGGTGGTGCCGACCGTCCCGAGGTTCACCCGCTTGCCCCGCGGCAGCTCCTCGTGGACGGCCTCCATGCCCCAGTGGAACCCCTTGCCCGGGGCATCCGTGGCACGGGCCAGCGCCGCCCCGATCATCACGGCGTCCGCACCGCAGGCAACGGCCTTCGGGATGTCCCCGCTGTACCCGACCCCACCGTCCGCGATCACGTGCACGTAGCGCCCGCCGGACTCGTCCATGTAGTCACGGCGAGCAGCGGCCACGTCCGCCACCGCGGTCGCCATCGGCACCTGGATGCCCAGCACCCCCCGGGTGGTGTGCGCGGCGCCGCCGCCGAAGCCGACCAGCACGCCGGCCGCGCCGGTCCGCATCAGGTGCAGCGCGGCGGTGTACGTGGCGCAGCCGCCGACGATCACCGGAACGTCCAGCTCGTAGATGAACTGCTTGAGGTTCAGCGGCTCGGCGGCACTGGAGACGTGCTCGGCCGAGACGGTGGTGCCGCGGATGACGAAGACGTCGACCCCGGCGTCCACGACCGCCTTGGAGAACTCGGCGGTGCGCTGCGGCGACAGCGCGGCGGCGGTGACGACGCCGGAGTCGCGGACCTCCTGGATCCGCTGCTTGATCAGCTCGGCACGGATCGGCGCGGAGTAGATCTCCTGCAGGCGCCGGGTCGCGGTGGCCTCGTCGGTGATCGCGGCGATCTCGTCCAGCAGCGGCTGCGGGTCCTCGTAGCGGGTCCAGAGGCCTTCGAGGTTCAGCACGCCCAGGCCGCCGAGGCGACCGATGGCGATGGCCTGCTGCGGCGAGACCACGCTGTCCATGGGGGCGGCCAGGAACGGCAGCTCGAAGCGGTAGGCGTCGATCTGCCAGGCGATCGAGACCTCCTTCGGGTCACGCGTACGCCGGCTGGGGACGACGGCGATGTCGTCGAAGGCGTACGCCCGGCGGCCGCGCTTGCCTCGCCCGATCTCGATCTCAGTCACTTCGAGCCCTTCTGGTTTGTTGCTCATGCCCACCGGGTCACCCCGGCCGCCCCCAGTATCCCGTACTACCGCTGGTGCCGCCCCGACGGCCCGCTCCCCGGACGTGCGGAGGGGCCCGCCGTGGCGGGCCCCTCCGAGGTTCGACGCGTCACCGGGTCAGCGCGTCACCGCGACGAGTAGTTCGGCGCCTCGACCGTCATCTGGATGTCGTGCGGGTGGCTCTCCTTGAGGCCCGCCGAGGTGATCCGGACGAAGCGGCCCTTGCTCTCCATCTCGGCGATGGTGGCGGCACCGACGTAGCCCATGGTCTGGCGCAGGCCGCCGACCAGCTGGTAGAGCACGGTCGCGAGCGGGCCCCGGTACGGCACCTGGCCCTCGATGCCCTCGGCGATCAGCTTCTCGTCCGAGGCGACCTCGGCCTGGAAGTAGCGGTCCTTCGAGAAGGACTTCGCCTGGCCGCGGGTCTGCATGGCGCCCAGCGAGCCCATGCCGCGGTAGGACTTGAACTGCTTGCCGTTGATGAACAGCAGCTCGCCCGGGGACTCCTCGCAGCCGGCCAGCAGCGAGCCCAGCATCACGGTGTCGGCACCGGCGGCCAGCGCCTTGCCGATGTCACCCGAGTACTGCAGGCCGCCGTCGCCGATGACCGGCACGCCGGCCGCCTGACAGGCCAGCGCGGCCTCGTAGATGGCGGTGATCTGCGGGACGCCGATGCCGGCGACGACGCGGGTGGTGCAGATGGAGCCGGGGCCGACGCCGACCTTGACGCCGTCCACGCCGGCGTCGATCAGCGCCTGGGCGCCGTCGCGGGTGGCGACGTTGCCGCCGACCACGTCGACCTTGACGGCCGACTTGATCTTCTCGATCCAGGCCAGCGCGTTGTGGCTGTGGCCGTGCGAGGTGTCGACGACCAGGAAGTCCACGCCCGCCTCGACCAGGGCCTGGGCCCGGTCGAAGGCCTCGGCGCTGGCGCCGACGGCGGCACCGACCAGCAGACGGCCCTCGGCGTCCTTGGCGGCGTTCGGGTACTTCTCGGCCTTGACGAAGTCCTTGACCGTGATGAGGCCCTTGATCCGGCCCTCGTCGTCGACCAGCGGGAGCTTCTCGATCTTGTGACGGCGCAGCAGCGCCATCGCGTCCTCGCCGGAGATGCCGACCTTGCCGGTGATCAGCGGCATCGGGGTCATGATCTCGCGGACCTGGCGGCTGCGGTCCGCCTCGAACGCCATGTCGCGGTTGGTGACGATGCCGAGCAGCTTGCCGGACTCGTCGGCGATCGGGACGCCGGAGATGCGGAACTTGGCGCACAGCGCGTCGGCCTCGGCCAGCGTGGTGTCCGGGCCGACCGTGATCGGGTCGGTGACCATGCCGGACTCGGAGCGCTTCACCAGGTCGACCTGGTTGGCCTGGTCCTCGACCGACAGGTTGCGGTGCAGCACGCCGACGCCGCCCTGGCGGGCCATCGCGATGGCCATCCGCGCCTCGGTGACCTTGTCCATCGCCGCGGACAGCAGCGGGATGTTGACGCGGACGTTCCGGGAGACCCGCGAGGAGGTGTCGACCTGGTTCGGCAGCACCGCGGAGGCCCCGGGCAGCAGCAGGACGTCATCGAACGTGAGCCCGAGCATGGCGAACTTCTCGGGTACGCCTGCGGCGTTGTAAGACATTTGGGGGTACCTTCCGTGGCCGGCCTTATCCGCTCGCGCCCAGAGGGAAGGGGCGCGTTGATCGCTCACTCGCGCAGACCGCCGAAAGCCGGGTGGCTTTGGAGGAACCTACGAAGGAACCCCGTGCGCACCCGCGAAACTTTGGCAACCTGCCCAGGCGCCGATACCCCATGGTACTGGCACCGCGAATGTGCCCTCGTGTGCCCTTGACAACAGCCACCCCCGCCCGCTCATTCCGCCCTGACCTGCGCCTCCACCGAGCGGGAACCCGAGCTCCAGCCGTAGCGGAGCCCGTGCCTCAGGAGGACTCCTCCGCGAGCGCCCGCAGCCGACTGAGCGCCCGGTGCTGCGCCACCCGGACGGCCCCCGGCGACATCCCGAGCACCTCGCCGGTCTCCTCCGCCGACAGCCCGGCGGCCACCCGCAGCAGCACCAGTTCGCGCTGACGGGCCGGCAGGTTGGAGAGCAGCTCCTTGGCCCAGGCCGCGTCACTGCTCAGCAGCGCCTGCTCCTCCGGGCCGAGCGCCTCGTCCGGCACCTCCGGCAGGTCGTCCTGCGGCACGACGGTCGAGCCGGGCCCGCGCATCGCGGCCCGCTGAAGATCGGCGATCTTGTGCGCGGCGATGCCGTAGACGAAGGCCTCGAACGGCCGCCCCTGGTCCTTGTACCGGGGCAGCGCGCACAGCACAGCGACGCATACCTCCTGGGCCACGTCGTCCACGTGGTGCCGGGCCCCGCCGGGCAGCCGGACCAGCTTGGCGCGGCAGTACCGCAGCGCCAGCGGGTGCACGTAGGCGAGCAGCGCGTCGATCGCCGGGCCCTCGCCGCGCACGGCGGCCGCGACCAGTTCGCCCACCAAGGGCGAGCCGCCCGTGCCGAGCACCGGCGGACGGCCCGGACCGGCCCCGACGGAGTCCGCGTACGGCGCGTCATGGCCCGGGTCGGAGGGCTCGGCCTCACCCGGGTCCGCCTGGCCGGCCGCACCGGCGACATCGTCGCGCATCGGTCCATGGTGCCTGGTCGATCGGGAAAACGCGGCACCGCGTCCGGAGTTGTGCACCGGAACGTTATGCGCTGCGCCACCGTGCGGCGTGCCGCGCACCACCGGCCCCTCCTGCACCGTGCCGCCTCCCGCCCCGCCGATGTGGGCGGTCCTGTCCGTCGCGCCGTTCGCCGAGTGTCCTGCGGCTGCGTGGTTCGCCGCAGTGCCTGTCCGCTGGTCCCCGAGGTGCTCCACTCCTCCATGGTGCAACCTCGGGACCGTAACGTCACACGCCCGTGCGGTGCCCGCTCCGGAATTCGAGGGCGGCGCGCCGCAACCGGCGGCGCCGCCGACGGTCAGCGGACCAGGCCCCAGCGGAAACCCAGCGCCACCGCGTGCGCGCGGTCGGAGGCCCCGAGCTTCTTGAACAGCCGTCGGGCGTGGGTCTTGACGGTGTCCTCGGAGAGGAACAGCTCGCGCCCGATCTCGGCGTTGCTGCGCCCGTGGCTCATGCCCTCCAGCACCTGGATCTCACGCGCCGTCAAGGTCGGTGCCGCGCCCATGTCAGGGCTGCGCAGCCGGCGCGGGGCGAGCCGCCAGGTCGGGTCGGCGAGGGCCTGGGTGACGGTGGCCCGCAGTTCGGCGCGCGAGGCGTCCTTGTGCAGGTACCCGCGGGCACCCGCGGCCACCGCGAGCGCGACACCGTCGAGGTCCTCGGCGACGGTGAGCATGATGATCCGCGCGCCCGGAT
This sequence comes from Kitasatospora sp. NPDC096128, assembly GCF_040303105.1. Classification (NCBI taxonomy): domain Bacteria; kingdom Bacillati; phylum Actinomycetota; class Actinomycetes; order Kitasatosporales; family Streptomycetaceae; genus Kitasatospora; species Kitasatospora sp. NPDC096128. Next base: position 155,028 of record NZ_JBEOSP010000003.1, read on the forward strand.
CGGCGGACAGCAGCCGCCGGACGGTCTCGACCCCGCCGAGGCCGGGCATCCGGACGTCCATCAGGACGAGATCGGAGCGGTCGGCCACCCAGCGGCGGAGGACCTCCTCCCCGTTCGTCGCGGTGGTGACCCGGTCCACACCGGGTACGGTCGCGACGGCGCGGCGAAGCGCCTCGCGGGCGAGCGGGGAATCGTCGCAAACGAGAACGGAAGTCATGACCGTCGTCCTCCGCAGCTGATCCGCGTCACGTTGAGCCTCCTGGCTGGTACGAACCTCTCCGACACGGCCGATCGGCGACGGACTTCGTCCTGATCGCCCCGACTTGCCCGCGATCGTTCCCGACGTCCGGCGCCCGCTAACCGCCTCCGCACTACCAACGACCGTCACTCGAATGAGTTACGGCCTTCGGGCCATCTCCACCACTGTACGTGGCCAACCCATTACCGATCAGCCGCATCGCGGTGCACACGCCGCAGTTTTGCGCAGCTCGCGCGCGGTGGGCGCACGACCCGCACGCCGGTGCGGCGTGCCGTGCGCCCGTCGGCCACCCGATTGCCACGCCCGCGCCCGCCGAACCTCTTGCCCGCTTTGCCCGTTTTTATAGCTTTCGTATGGTCATTGACTGTTGTGCCAGTGTGTGGGTGACTTGTCCATGGAGTTGCCTTAAGTCATATTTCCAGGTGTCCACACCAGCGCGGGACGCCCCGCCGGGCACCGTTCGGCAGCAGCCCGCCGAAACGCCCGGCCGCCGCCGACCGCCTCTGAAGGGAATGAGCCATGGCAGATTTCTCCCGCCTCCCCGGTCCCAACGCAGACCTCTGGGACTGGCAGCTCTCGGCGGCCTGCCGCGGCGTGGACAGCTCGCTCTTCTTCCACCCGGAGGGTGAGCGCGGAGCCGCCCGCAGTTCACGCGAGACCAGCGCCAAGGAGGTCTGCATGCGCTGCCCGGTGATCGCCGAGTGCGCCGCGCACGCCCTGGCGGTCCGCGAGCCGTACGGCGTCTGGGGTGGGATGACCGAGGACGAGCGCGAGGAGATGCTGGGCCGCTCGCGGCACCGCCTGGTGGAGGTCCCACTGACCCCGCCTGCGGTCGCCCAGCGTTAGACCCGCCTCCGCGGCGCGCCGTGAAGAAACGTTTCTTCGCGGCGCCTCAGGCCGCTACCACCCCCTCCGGGGCTTCGACGGCGGGCCCGGGGGCGACCGGGACGCCGGTCACCGACCGTCAGCGGTCGGCGGCCGCACCCGCCAGCCGCTCCTGCATCAGCGCGACCGCCGGCACCTCGGCCAGGTCCGGCAGGGTCAGCGCCACCACCTGGCGCACCGCCGGCGCACCGGAGGCCGTCCGCACCGGCACCGTCGACACGCCGTCAGGACGCACCGACTGCAGGGCCAGCCGGGGCAACACCGCCACCCCGAGCCCGGCCGCCACCAGGCCGACCACCGCCGGGTAGTCGTCGGTCGCGAAGTCGATCCGGGGCTCGAAGCCCGCCCCCGCGCACAGCTCCACCAGGTGCCCCCGGCACTGCGGGCAGCCGGCGATCCACTGCTCCCCGGCCAGTTCCGCCAGTTCCACCGGACCGCCCCGCCCCGCCAGCCGGTGGGCGGCCGGCAGCAGGCCCACCAACGGGTCGTCCAGCAGCGGGGTGACCACCAGGTCGGACCAGTCGGTGCCGGCCGACAGCTGCTGGGCCTCCAGGTTCGCCTCGGCCCGCGCCTCGCGCGGCGAGCCGTGCCCGAGCACCGGCGCCACGGGCGCGCCGTCGGACTGCGGGTAGCGGAAGGCCAGCGCGATCTCGCACTCGCCGCCGCGCAGCATCGCCAGCGACTCCGGCGGCTCGGCCTCGACCAGCGACACGCGCACCCCCGGATGGCTGTCCCGCAGGCGGGCGACCGCGGGCGGCACCAGGGTGGAACTCGCGGTCGGGAAGGAGACCAGCCGCACCCGCCCGGCCCGGAGCCCGGCGATCGCGGCCACCTCCTCCTCGGCGGCGGAGAGCCCGGCCAGGATCCCGGTGGCGTGCTTGAGCAGGACCCGCCCGGCCTCGCTGAGCTGCATCCCACGGCCCGAGCGGACCACCAGCGGGGTGTCCACCGACTTCTCCAGGGCCTTCATCTGCTGGCTGATGGCAGGCTGGGTACACCCCAGCTCGCGCGCGGCGGCGGAGAAGGAGCCGGTGCGGGCGACGGCACGCAGGACGCGCAGGTGGCGGGCCTCGATCATGCCTCAGTTATAAGGCAATCTTTGCATTCTGCAAAATTCTACTGATAGTTGAAGCCTCAAACGGACCCCCGCCGCGAGCCTTCGCCGCGCAACAGCCGGAGGCCCGGCCGGCTCCCAGGGGGAGCCGGCCGGGCCTCCGGTCAGGCGTCGGTGCCTCAGTGCGAGTGGCCGTGGCCGCCGTGCGAGTGACCGGCGTCGGCCTCCTCCTCCTTCTTCTCCACCACGAGGGTCTCGGTGGTGAGGAGCAGGGAGGCGATCGAGGCGGCGTTCTCCAGCGCGGAGCGGGTGACCTTGACCGGGTCGATGACGCCGGCCTTCACCAGGTCGCCGTACTCGCCGGTGGCGGCGTTGTAGCCCTGGCCGGCCTCCAGCTCGGAGACCTTGGAGGTGATGACGTAGCCCTCCAGGCCGGCGTTCTGGGCGATCCAGCGCAGCGGCTCGTGCAGCGCCTTGCGGACCACGGCGACACCGGTGGCCTCGTCACCCGACAGGCCCAGGCCGCCGTCCAGCACCTTGGCGGCGTGCACCAGCGAGGCGCCACCGCCGGCGACGATGCCCTCCTCGACCGCGGCGCGGGTCGCCGAGATGGCGTCCTCCAGACGGTGCTTGCGCTCCTTGAGCTCCACCTCGGTGGCGGCGCCGACCTTGATGACGCAGACGCCGCCGGCCAGCTTGGCCAGGCGCTCCTGCAGCTTCTCGCGGTCCCAGTCGGAGTCGGTCGCGGCGATCTCGCCCTTGATCTGGGCGACGCGGCCGGCCACGGCCTCGGAGTCACCGGCACCGTCGACGACCGTGGTGTCGTCCTTGGTGATGGTCACGCGGCGGGCGGTGCCCAGCACGTCCAGACCGGCCTGGTCGAGCTTGAGGCCGACCTCCTCGGAGATGACCGTGCCGCCGGTCAGGACGGCCAGGTCGCCGAGGATCGCCTTGCGGCGGTCGCCGAAGCCCGGGGCCTTGACGGCGACGGCGTTGAAGGTGCCGCGGATCTTGTTCACGACCAGGGTCGACAGCGCCTCGCCGTCGACGTCCTCGGCGATGATCAGCAGCGGCTTCGAGGCACCGCTCTGCAGGATCTTCTCCAGCAGCGGCAGCAGCTCCTGGATGGAGGAGATCTTGCCCTGGTTGATCAGGATGTACGGGTCCTCGAGGACCGCTTCCTGGCGCTCGGCGTCGGTGACGAAGTACGGCGACAGGTAGCCCTTGTCGAACTGCATGCCCTCGGTGAAGTCCAGCTCCACGCCGAAGGTGTTCGACTCCTCGACGGTGATGACACCGTCCTTGCCGACCTTGTCGATCGCCTCGGCGATCAGCTCGCCGACCTGGGTGTCCTGCGCGGAGAGGGACGCGACGGCGGCGACGTCGTCCTTGCCCTCGATCTCGCGGGCGATGGACAGCAGGTGCTCGGAGACGGCGGCGACGGCCTTGTCGATGCCCTTCTTCAGGGCGGCCGGGCCGGCGCCGGCGGCGACGTTGCGCAGACCCTCGTTGACCAGGGCCTGGGCCAGCACGGTGGCGGTGGTGGTGCCGTCGCCCGCGACGTCGTTGGTCTTGGTGGCGACCTCCTTGACGAGCTGCGCGCCAAGGTTCTCGTACGGGTCGTCCAGCTCGACCTCACGGGCGATGGTGACACCGTCGTTGGTGATGGTCGGGGCGCCGAACTTCTTGTCGATGACGACGTTGCGGCCCTTGGGGCCGATGGTCACCTTGACGGTGTCGGCCAGCTTGTTGACACCGCGCTCCAGCGAGCGGCGGGCGTCCTCGTCGAACTGCAGGATCTTCGCCATGTTCCCTATTCCCTCGGGGCTACGGCCGGCCGACCGGCCGCCGAACTACGTGAACCAACGACCACGCCCCGGGCCCCTGTCACTAGGGACACGGATCCGGGGCGGGGCGGAACGTCTTACTTCTCGATGACCGCGAGAACGTCGCGGGCCGAGAGGACGAGGTACTCCTCGCCCTTGTACTTCACCTCGGTGCCGCCGTACTTCGAGTACAGGACGATGTCGCCGACGGCGAGGTCGAGCGGCAGACGCTGACCGTCCTCGAAGCGGCCCGGGCCGACGGCCAGGACGACGCCCTCCTGGGGCTTCTCCTTGGCGGTGTCCGGGATAACCAGGCCGGAGGCCGTGGTGGTCTCGGCGTCGAGCGGCTGGACCACAATGCGGTCCTCGAGCGGCTTGATGGCAACCTTGCTGCTGGTGGTCACGTCCGAGCTCCCCTTCGGAGATTACGGGGTTTTCTAACGGGTAGGGCGAAGCTGCGAGCCTGCCGTCGCGGGGGTCAGGCACACGTTTTCGCATTAGCACTCCCCCAGTGGGGAGTGCCAAGGACGACCATAGGCCGCCGTTAGCACTCAGTCAACCAGAGTGCCAACGACGCGCACTGCGGACTCAGGTCGCGGATGAGTAGTCGCACTCATGTGCGACACCGGACCGGGCGGCCAGACTCCTGCCATGACCTCGATCCCGATGCGCATCGGCCCGGCCCGGCTCAAGGACGCCGCCCTCGCCCTGCTGGCACTGCCCCTGCTGGGGGGCGTGCTCCCGTTCGTCGTCTTCTACGTCGTCGCCTGCATGGGCAACGGCCCGGGCACCGGGGACGACGGGGACGGCAGCGCCTGGGCCTTCCTGGGCATCGGCATGATGGCCGGCCCGGTGGCCGCCCTGGCGGCGGGCGTCCTGGTCGCCGTCCGCAGCCGGCGCTCCGGCTACCGGTTCCTCCCGGTCGCCGCCGCGCTCTCGCCGTTCCTGCTGCCCGCGGTCCTCTCCTCGGGCGTCCTGTGGCGGTGAACCGACGGCCGGCGCGGGGATCCGGCCGGCCGTCCTCCCGCACACCTCCTGACCGGTCAGAATGACCTCGTGGACACCGAGAACCTCCAGCCCCTGCTGACCCCCGAGGGCCAGGCCCTGCTCGCCGAGCTGCGCGAGTTCGCCCCCGAGGAGGAGCTGGCGCTGGCCACCCGGCTGCGGCGGGAGCACCCGGCGGAGCTGGTGTCGGCGGCCTTCGGGCAGGCGCGGCTGCGGCAGCGGGCGCGGGCGAAGTTCGGGGCGGACGCCGACCTGATGTACTTCACGCCCAACGGGGTCGAGCAGTCCACCCGGCGCAGCGTGGCCGAGTGGCGGGCCCGCCGCTTCGCCGGGTTGGGCGTACGGCGCCTCGCCGACCTGTGCTGCGGCATCGGCGGCGACGTGCTGGCGCTGGCCCGGGCCGGGATCCGGGTGCTGGCGGTCGACAAGGACCCGGCGGCCTGTGCCGCCACCGCGGCCAACGCCGCCGCGCTGGGCCTGTCGGAGCTGGTGGAGGTGCGCTGCGCGGACGTCGCCGAGGTGGACGTCACCGGCTACGACGCGGTGTTCACCGACCCGGCCCGGCGCACCTCGCGCGGCCGGGTGTTCGACCCGGAGGCGTACGCCCCGCCGCTCTCCTGGGCGATCGAGGCCGGGCGGCGGACCCCGATCGGCGCGTTGAAGGTCGCCCCGGGCATTCCGCACGAGGCCGTCCCGGCGGACGCCGAGGCCGAGTGGGTCTCCGACCACGGGGACGTCAAGGAGGCGGTGCTCTGGTTCGGCACCGGGGCGAGCCGCCCGCACCGCGCCACCCTGCTGCCGCACGGCGACAGCCTGGTCGGCGGCGACCTGCCCGACCCGCCGGCCGGCCCGGTCGGGCGGTACCTCTACGAGCCGGACGGCGCGGTGATCCGGGCGCACCTGGTGGCCGAGGTGGCCGGGCAGGTCGACGGCCGGCTGATCGACCCGAAGATCGCCTACCTGACCTCGGACCGGCTGGTCGCCACCCCGTACGCGCACGCCTTCGAACTCACCGACGTACTGCCCTTCCACATCAAGAAGTTGAAGGCGCTGCTGCGCGAGCGCGGGGTCGGCACGGTGGTGATCAAGAAGCGCGGGATGGCGATCACCCCGGAGGAGCTGCGCCGCCAGCTCAAGCCCTCCGGGCCGAACTCCGTCACGGTGATCCTCAGCCGCACCGACAACGGGCCGCTGATGATGCTGGGACAGCCGGTGGGACAACCGGGGGGACAACCCGGCCGGACAGCCGCTCTGACCGGCTACGAGGGCGGCGCCTGGATGTAGTCCTCCAGGCGGGCCACCGAGAAGCCCTGCTCCTGGATCCGGGCCAGCAGGTCCGCGAACATCTGCGTCATGGTGGCGCCCTTGAGCTCCTTGGGGCCGCGGAAGTGCGCCAGGATGATGTCGCCGGACTTCAGCTTCTTGTCACCGGCCTGGTACTGCATGTCGTGGATCTGCATCGACTCGCGCCACAGCACGATCGCGCGCGGGCCGCACTGCTGCACCGAGTTGTTGAGCGTCGGGGTGTTGGCGCCGTCGCCGAAGGGCGGGCGGAACAGCAGCGGCGCGGTGCCGTACTGCTGGGTGAGCGTGGACTGGTCCTCGCAGATCTCGGACTTCTGCTTCTCGGCCGGGATCTTGCTCATCACCGGGTGGGTGACGGTGTGGTTCTGGATGTGGTTGCCCAGCGCCTGGAGCGGCTTGAAGTAGCCGTAGTCGTTCTTGACGATGTCCTTGGTCAGGAACATCGAGATCGGCACCTTGAGGTCGGTCAGCATCTCGACGAACTTCGGGTCCTTCTCGGCGCCGTCGTCGATGGTGATGAAGACGACCTTGTCGGTGGTCTTCACGTCGCTGAACACCGGTACGGTTCCGGTGCGTTCGAGCTTGATGGGCTTGTCGGCGGGCGGCGCGGGGGCCGGGGCCAGCGGCTTGAGGTTCCACTTCGCCCAGGCCGCGGCGTCGCCCTGGGCCGGGGCCGCGCCGGGCGTGGTGGCCGCGGCGGTGGGCGTCCCGCCGCCCCCGGACGGCTGGGGCGCCGCGGAGCCGGCCGTACTCGCGGCCGGTGCGGCGCCGCCGCCGCCCCCGTTGTCGCCGCACGCGGTGGCGAAGGCCAGCAGGGCCAGCACCCCCGCCGCGTACGTCCTGGTCCTGCTCAGCCCGTCCCTGTTCACCGCACCGCGCTCCCGGTCCCGTCCAGCGTTGTCTCCGCTATGCACGGTAGCGGCCGCGGCGGCGGTTCCCGTCCACGGTCTACTCGACGTGCTCGCTGGTGAAGGACCAGCGGTGCACCGGGCGGCCCAGCAGTTCGGCCGGCGGGTCGGCGACGGGCACCGGCGCTCCGCTCCACCAGCTGATCAGCAGCACCCGCTCGCCGGGGGCGGAGAGCAGCTCCAGGCGTTCCAGCCCGGCCGCGCCACGCAGCGCGGGCAGCACGGACTCCCGTACCCAGGCGGCGAGTTCGGCCCCGCGGCCGTCCGCCGCGCGGGCCTCCCACATCGCGGCGACGGTCATCCGGCGTCGCCGCCGAGGGCCTGGTAGGCCTGGCCGTGGACGTCGCCGTGCCCGGATCCCTCGGCCGGGACGTGGACGTCGGTCACCGGCAGCGAGGAGTCCGCGGACAGGTCGAAGGCGGAGGGGGTGCGGCCCCGCCACACCATCTCGGAGCCCAGCGCCGCCACCATGGCGCCGTTGTCGGTGCACAGGCCCGGCCGGGGCACCCGCAGCCGGATGCCGGCCCGGTCGCAGCGCTGCTGGGCCATCTCGCGCAGCCGGGAGTTGGCCGCGACGCCGCCGCCGATCATCAGGTGGTCGACGCCGTTGTCCTTGCACGCCTTGACGGCCTTGCGGGTGAGCACGTCGGTGACCGCCTCCTGGAAGGAGGCCGCGACGTCGGCGATCGGCACCTCCTCGCCGGCCCGGCGCTTGGCCTCCACCCAGCGGGCGACGGCGGTCTTCAGGCCGGAGAAGGAGAAGTCGTACTCGGGGTCGTTCCGCCCGGACAGGCCGCGGGGGAAGGCGATCGCCTTCGGGTCGCCCTCGCGGGCCGTCCGGTCGACGATCGGACCGCCGGGGAAGCCCAGGCCGAGCACCCGGGCGACCTTGTCGAAGGCCTCGCCGGCCGCGTCGTCGATGGTCGCGCCGAGCGGGCGGACGTCCGTGGTGATGTCCTCGCTGAGCAGCAGCGAGGAGTGCCCGCCGGAGACCAGCAGGGCCATCGTGGGCGAGGGCAGCCGGCCGTGCTCCAGCTGGTCGACGCAGATGTGCGAGGCGAGGTGGTTGACCCCGTACAGCGGCTTGTCCAGCGCCCAGGCGTACGCCTTCGCCGCGCTGACACCGACCAGCAGCGCGCCGGCCAGGCCGGGGCCGGCGGTGACGGCGATGCCGTCCAGGTCACTGGCCTTGATCCCGGCGGTGTCCAGGGCGCGCTGGATGGTCGGGACCATCGCTTCCAGGTGGGCGCGGCTGGCGATCTCCGGGACGACGCCGCCGAAGCGGGCGTGGTCGTTGACGCTGGAGGCGACCGCGTCGGCCAGCAGCGTGGTGCCGCGCACGATGCCGACGCCGGTCTCGTCGCAGGAGGTCTCGATGCCGAGGACGAGCGGTTCGTCAGCCATGGGGGGTGTCCTTCGGTTCCTTCGGGTCAGTGCTCGGGTGGTCGAGGCGCATCACCAGCGCGTCGATGTTGGCGGGCTGGTAGTAGCCGCGCCGGATGCCCACCGGTTCGAAGCCGTGGCGCTCGTACAGCCGCTGGGCGCGCTGGTTGTCCACCCGGACCTCCAGCAGCAGGTCGGCGCAGCCGCGCCGGGCGGCCTCGTGGATCAGGTCGGTGAGCAGGGCGGTGCCGAGGCCGCCGCCCTGGTGCCGCTCGTCGACGGCGATGGTCTGGACGTCGCCCTCGCCGGCGACGGTCATCAGACCGGCGTAGCCGACGATCGTGCCGTCCGCCGCGGTGGCGACCGAGTAGTGGCGGGTGCCGCCGGGACGGGCCTCGGCGAGCTCGGACCAGAACATCCCGTGGGACCAGGCGTCCTCGGGGAACAGCCTGAGCTCCAGGTCCATCACCGGCTCGATGTCCCACCAGCGCATCGGGCGCAGGGTGGTGCCGTGGTTCACGCCGGGAGCACCGCCTTGTAGCCGGCGGGGACCTGGGCGTCCGGGCGGCGCAGGTACAGCGGCACGTTCGGCAGCAGCTCGCGCCCGGCGGCCAGCTCGGCCGCGGCGAAACCGGCCAGGGCGCCGGCCGAGACGTGCTCCGGGCCGTGGGCGCCGGGGAAGGCGTCGGGGTAGAGCAGCGCGCCGGCGCCCACCGCGCGGGCGGCGGGCGCCAGCTCGGCCGGGCGGTCCACGGCCGGGCCCTCGATGCGGTCGCCCTCGGCGTCGTAGGAGGCCCAGTAGACCTCCTTGCGGCGCGCGTCGGTGGCGACCGTGAACGGCTCTCCGGCCAGGCCCTCGGCGCGGGCCTGGAAGGCGATCGCGTCCAGGGTGCAGACGCCGTGCACCGGCAGGCCGAGCGCGTGGCCGAGCGCGGCCGCCGTCACCAGGCCGACCCGTAGGCCGGTGTACGGGCCCGGGCCGACGCCGACCGCGATGCCGGTGAGCCGGCCCTTGTCCACTCCGGCGGCCCGCAGGACCTGGTCGATCGCGGGCAGCAGCAGTTCACCATGGCGCCTGGCGTCGACCTGGTGGGTCTCGGCGAGGACCGCCGCGCCGTCGTGGACGGCAGCGGTGACGGCGGGGGTTGCGGTGTCGAACGCGAGCAGCAGCACGGGTCAAGGTTAGACCGAGGTTGACCCGACCGGCCGATCGAGCTGGTGTCCCCATCCGGAACACACGTGCTGGGCGCTGCCGACCCGCCCGGGGGACCTGGCACGATAAGGCGGTACGTACAGCGGACGGCGGCGGGAGCGGGCACGTGTCGAAGATGGGTCCTGGAGTGGTGGTCACGGGGTTGACCCTGGGGGCCCTGGCGGTGGTCAGCCTGCTGGCCTTCCAGGCCAACGGCGCCCAGGACCGGGCGGGCGGGGCCAAGCCGACCGTCGCCTCGACGTCCACCGGCCCGGCCGCCACCGCGACGCCGAGCGCCTCCGCCACCCCGACCGTCCCGCCGTTGCCGGCCTCCTCGGGCAGCGGCACGCGGGTGGTCTACTCGGCGGGCGGCCACTTCGTCTGGCTGGTCGACCCGAAGAAGAACCCGCAGGTCACGGCAGCCTTCCTGGTCACCCCTGGCTCGGTCGAGCCCGCCCCGGGCAGCTACTCGGTGTACAGCCGCACCCCGGCCGCCACCGGGACGGACGGCAAGCAGATCGAACACGTGGTGCGCTTCGCGCAGCAGAACGGCGTGGTGTTCGGCTTCAGCGCGGCCCTGGACGGCACGACCCCGACCGCCGACCCGAAGGCCAAGACCGGCGGCATCCGCAGCGGCCGCCCCGAGGGGCAGCTGCTCTGGGACTTCGCGCCGAACGGCACCAAGGTGGTCGTGGTCCCCTGAGACCCGGCGCTACGCGGCCCGGGGCGTCCCCGCCTCGGGCTCCTCGGCCTGCCGGGCCTTCGGTTCGGGCGGGGTGGACACCGCCTCGGCGGCCGCACAGGCGGCCAGCAGGGCCCGCATCGGCGCGCCCGGAGCGCGGTGGGCGGACTCTCCGGCCCCGGCGGCGCGGACGGCGCGCTCCGGGGCGGGGGTGGTGCTCGACATGGCGCCTCCCTAGTTAGGCAGACCTAACCGCAGCACCCATCCCACCACGCCCGACGCCCCGCCCGCAACACCTTGCCGACGGCCTGTCGGCAAAACGGTGGAACCCGATCGACCGGGGCCGGGCAGTCCGCGGGACACGCCCATGCGCGCCCCATGCGCGCCCCACGCGCGCCTCAGGCCAGCCCGGCCAGCGGCACGCCCGCCCAGCGCTCCCCGATGCCGGTGAGCAGCACCCTGCGCGGGTCGTGGTCCTCCCCCGCGGTGTCGCCGATCGCCCGCTCGATCCGGACCTCCAGCCGGTCCTCGGACAGCCGCTCGACCTTGCCCTCGCCCCACTCGACCACGACCACCGACTCCGGCAGCGAGACGTCCAGGTCGAGGTCCTCCATCTCGTCGAGGTCCCCGCCCAGCCGGTACGCGTCCACGTGCACCAGCGCCGGGCCGCCGACCAGCGAGGGGTGCACCCGGGCGATCACGAAGGTCGGCGAGGTCACCGCCCCGCGAACCTGCAGCCCCTCCCCCAGGCCCCGGGTCAGCGTGGTCTTCCCCGCCCCCAGCTCGCCGGAGAGCAGCACCAGGTCCCCCGGCCGCAGCAGCGCGGCCAGCTCCCGGCCGAGCCGGCCCATCCGCTCCGGAGTGGGGACGGTCAGAGTGGCGTGCGAGCCCATGCGCGTGTCTTGCCCTTCGGTCCGTAGCGGCGGACCGACCACCGGCCGCCACCGCTACCGTGCCACATCACCGCCGGTGCGCGGCCTCCGGGCTACGCGAGGTCGAGGACGGAGCTCGGCGGCGCGGCCGCGCCGCCGAAGTCCGCGGCCCGCCTGAGCAGTACCGCCAACTCGTGGTCGACCAGCTCCGGATGCTCCAGCATCACCAGGTGCCCGGCGCCCTCGACCAGGACGAGCTCCGCGCCCGGCAGCCGCTCGGCCATCAGCTCGCTGTGCGAGGCCGGGGTCAGCAGGTCCTTCGTCCCGGCCAGCACCAGCGCGGGCAGGCCCCGCAGGGCGGCCAGCGCCGCGTACTTCTCGTGCGCGCCGAACGCCGGGTAGAACTCGGCGACCACGTCGATCGGGGTGGCGTCCAGCAACTGCTCCGCGAACCGCACCACGCCCGGGTCGACGTCCTTGCCGCCGAAGGAGAACCGCCGGTAGAACACGGCGGCCAGGTCCGAGCCGAGCCGCCGGCTCGCCTCCACCAGGTCCACCTGGCGGCCGAGCAGCTTCACCACCCCGGGCGCGACCTTCCTGAACAGCCTGGCCCCGGCCTTCGGCAGTCCGAGGCTCACCTCGTCCCAGTCCCCCGCCAGGGTGCCGACCAGCGCGACCCCGGCGACTCTCGACCGGAACAGCTCCGGGTGCTGGTCGGCCAGCGCCATCACCGTCATGCCGCCCATCGAGTGGCCCACCAGCACCAGCGGCCCGGTCGGCGCGACGGCGTCGATCACCGCCTTGAGGTCGCCGCCCAGCTGGTCGATGCCGGCCGGTTCGCCCGCCAGGTACGAGCGGGAGCGCTCGGAGCGGCCGTGGCTGCGCTGGTCCCAGAAGACCAGCCGCATGCCCTGGCGCAGCGCGGCCCGCTGGAAGTGCCAGCTGTCCTGGTTGAGGCAGTAGCCGTGGCTGAACACCACGGTCAGCGGCTCCGGGAGGACGCCGTCCGGCTCGTCCCAGCCGGTGCCGTCCAGCTCGACGTACAGCTCCGTGCCGTCCGGCGCGGCCACCGTCCGCGGGCGCCCGCGCAGCGAGCCGTACGGGGCGGCCGCCTCCAGCTCGGCCCGGGCCCGGCGGCGCATCGCCCGTCCGACCGTCAGCCGCTCGATCGCGACGCCGGCGGCGGCACCGGCCGCCAGCACGCCGACCGAGATCCCGATCACGCCCGCCCGGCTCACCCCGGTGGCCGCGCCGGCCGCCTTGGCCACCGCCGCGACCGGGTTGCTGTCGGCCGGCGTGTCGGTCATGCCGTGCGGCCCCCGTCGTGGCTCCCGTCCAGGTAGCGGCGGGGCACCCGGGCGCCGACCCGGGTGATGATCTCGTACGAGATGGTGCCGCAGGCGCGGGCCCAGTCCTCGGCGGTGGGCTCACCGCGCTCGCCGGTACCGAACAGCAGCACCTCCTCGCCGACCTCGGGGGTGTCACCGCCCAGGTCCACCACGAACTGGTCCATCGCCACCCGGCCGGCCACCGTGCGCCACTTGCCGCCGATCTGCACCGGGCCGGTGCCGCTGGCGTGCCGCGGGACGCCGTCGCCGTAGCCGACCGGGACCAGGCCCAGCGTGGTCGGACCGGGCGTCACGTAGTGGTGGCCGTAGCTGACCCCGTGCCCGCCGGGGACGTGCTTGACCAGCGCCAGCCGGGCGGTCAGCGCCATCACCGGGCGCAGCCCGAAGTCGGCCGGCGAGCCCACCTGGGGCACCGGCGACAGCCCGTACGCGGCCAGGCCGGTGCGGACCAGGTCGAAGTGCGCCTCGGGCAGCAGCAGGGTGGCCGGGGAGTTCGCGAGGTGCCGGACCTCGGGGCGCAGCCCGGCGGCCTCGGCCTGCGCCAGCGCGGTGCGGTAGGAGTCCAACTGGGCCTGGATCGACGGGTGGCCGGGCTCGTCGGCGGCGGCGAAGTGCGACCAGACGCCGACGACCCGCAGCAGCCCCTCGACCTCGGCGCGGCGCACCTCGGCCACCAGCTGCGGCCAGTCGTGCGGCTGGCAGCCGTTGCGGCCGAGGCCGGTGTCGGCCTTCAGGTGGACGCGCGCCGGGAGGCCGGTCTCCCGAACGGCCGTCAGCAGCTCCTCCAGCGCCCACCGGCCGCTGACCGAGATGTCCAGGTCCGCGCGCAGCGCCTCGCGCCACGGCCCGCCCGGCGTCCACAGCCAGCACAGGATGCGGGCCTGCTCGGGGCGGATGCCCGCGGCCCGCAGCGCCAGCGCCTCGTCCGGCGTGGCGCAGCCGAGCCAGCCGACCCCGTTCGCGACCGCCTCGCGGGCGCACTCGACCGCGCCGTGGCCATAGGCGTCCGCCTTGACCGCGAGCATCACCGCCGCGCTCCCGACGCGCTCCCGCAGGGCCGCGAGGTTGCCGCGCAGGGCGGCGAGATCGATGGTCGCCTCGGCCCGTACGCCGTCGGTGAGGGTGGCCGTTCCGGTCGTGTTCGCAGTTGTCATCAGGGTCAGTCTCCCAGACGTCCCGGAGTCCTCGCCGAACGGGCCGTCGGCGCGGTGGTCGGCACCGCGACCCCCCGCACCCCGCCGACCTGCGGCGGACGCCTCGTCCGCGGTGTTCAGGACGCGGTGAACGGACGTTTCGGTTCCGTCCGGGGCCATCGCCGCGTAGGCCCGTCGCCCGGCCCCGGCTACGGCTGCCGGACGGCCCGCCAGACCGCCGGCAGCGCCTCGGCCACCGCCGACGCCGTCACCGGTGCGCCCGGCTCGCCCGCCGCCTCCCGACCCGCCAGGCCGTGCAGGTAGGCGGCCACCGAGGCGGCGTCCAGCGGCGGCAGGCCCGCGGCCAGCAGCGAGCCGGCCAGCCCGGCGAGCACGTCCCCGCTGCCCGCGGTGGCCAGCCAGGAGGTGCCGGTGGGGTTCACCCGGACGGCCCCGCCCGGGTCCGCGACCACCGTGGTCGAGCCCTTGAGCAGCACGGTGGCCCGGTAGGCGGCGGCCAGTCGGCGGGCGGTGGCCAGCCGGGTGGCGGCCAGCTCGTCGGCGGCGGGCGGCGCGGTGCCGTCGGCGCCCGCCAGCAGCCGGGCGGCCTCGCCGGTGTGCGGGGTCAGCAGGGTGGGCGCGGTGCGGCCGGCCAGCGCGTCCGGACCGAGCCGGCCCAGCTCGGTCAGCCCGTCCGCGTCCACCAGCACCGGGACGTCGCCGGCCAGCGCCTCGACCAGCGCCTGCCGCGCCCCCTCGCCGCCGCCCGGACCGACCACCCAGGCCTGCACCCGCCCGGCCCCGGCCGGGCCGCCCTCGGTGACCAGCGTCTCCGGGAAGCGCCGCACCACCTCCTCGGCCGCCGTGCCGACGTACCGGACGGCGCCCGCGCCGCCGCGCAGCGCCCCGGCGACCGCCAGCAGCGCCGCCCCCGGGTACCGCACCGAACCGGCCGCCACCCCGACCACACCGCGCCGGTACTTGTCGCTCTCCGCGCCCGGCTGCGGCAGCAGCGCGGCCACGTCCGCGTGCTGCAGGGCCGTCACCGCCGGCTCCGGCGGCGCCAGCCCGATGTCCACCAGCTGCACCGCGCCCGCGTACGAGGCCCCCGGGTCGATCAGCAGCCCGGGCTTGTAGGTGCCGAAGCAGACCGTGACGTCCGCGCGCAGCGCCTCCCCGGGCACCTCGCCGCTGTCCGCCGCCACCCCGCTCGGCAGGTCCACGGCCACCACCACCCCGCGCCGCCCGGCCCGGGCGTACGGCACGGCCTCGGGGCGCAACCCGCCCCGGCCGCCGATGCCGACGATCCCGTCCAGCACCAGGTCCGCGCGCGAGAAGTCGGCCAGACCGACTTCCTGCTCCGCCGTCACCCGTCCGCCCGCCGCCCGCAGCGCCGCCAGCCCGCCCGGGTGCGCCTTCCCCGGCGCCAGCAGCACCGCCGTCACCCGCGCCCCGCGCCGGGCCAGCGCCGCCCCGGCGTACAGCGCGTCACCCCCGTTGTCCCCGCTGCCCGCCAGCACCGCCACCCGGCCGCCGTACACCCGCCCCCGACGCCCGATCAGCAACCGCGCGCAGGTCGCCGCCAGCCCGGCCGCCGCCCGCTGCATCAGCGTGCCCTCCGGCAGCCGCGCCATCAGCTCGGCCTCGGCGGCCCGGACGATGTCCACAGGGTGTGCATGACGCATGGGGAGAACTCCTTCAGCAGTCGGCTACCGCCGACGCTAGCCCGCGTCCCCACCCCGCGGGAGCCGGGCCTGCGGCACACTTTCGAGTGACACCCACTTCGATCCCCCACCGGCTTGAGTCCGTGCACCTACCTTGTGGCTCGACACGAACCAGCAGGAGGGAGAAGGGCCATGGTCGCCATGCCGGCAGTCGAGCACCCGCTGGACCAGGACAGCGTCCTCCAGGCGTTTCTGGAGCTGGACACGCCGCCCGGTTTCAAGGCCGAGCTCATCGAGGGGGAGATCGTCGTGACGCCACCGCCTGACGGCGACCATGAGGACGCCATCGCCCGGTTCGCCCGCGCGGTTGCCCGTGAGGCGGCCGAGGAGCTGTACGTCAGCGGCGGGAAGGGATTGATCACCCCCAAGGGCCGTTTCATTCCAGACGCAACGGTCGCTCCCGTCGGCCATTTCCGCGCCCAGGATTCGTGGTCATCCGCAGTGGGAGTCGAACTGGTCCTTGAAGTGACATCGATCAACCCACACAAGGACCGCGAGTCCAAGCGCCTGGGCTACGCCGCTGCCGGCATCCCGTGCTACCTGCTCGTCGACCGCAGCGAAGGCACGGTGACGCTGTTCACGGATCCGAAGGACGGCGACTACACCACCCTTCACGAGACCGAATTCGGTAGGCGCATCAAACTCCCCGCCCCGTTCTCCTTCACGCTCGACACGGCGCCCCTGCGGTAGGGCACAGCCACCGCAGGGGCGCCGTCGTCGGCGTGGGGCCGTACTACTCGACGGTGACCGACTTCGCCAGGTTGCGCGGCTGGTCGACCTCGTGGCCCTTGGCCGTGGCCAGCTCGCAGGCGAAGACCTGGAGCGGGACGGTGGAGACCAGCGGCTGGAGCAGGGTCGGGGTCGCCGGGATGCGGATCAGGTGGTCCGCGTACGGCACGACGGCCTCGTCGCCCTCCTCGGCGATCACGATCGTGCGGGCGCCGCGGGCCCGGATCTCCTGGATGTTGGAGACGATCTTGTCGTGCAGGATCGACCGCCCGCGCGGCGAGGGCACGACCACCACGACCGGCAGCCCCTCCTCGATCAGCGCGATCGGGCCGTGCTTGAGCTCGCCCGCCGCGAAGCCCTCGGCGTGCATGTAGGCGAGCTCCTTGAGCTTGAGCGCGCCCTCCAGGGCCACCGGGAAGCCGACGTGGCGGCCGAGGAACAGCACCGAGCGGGCGTCGGCCAGCGAGCGGGCCAGCTCGCGCACCGGCTCCATGGTCTCCAGCACCTGCTCGACCTGCTTCGGCGCGTCGCCGAGCTCGCGGATGATGGTGAAGATCTCGTCGCCCCACTTGGTGCCGCGCACCTGGCCCAGGTAGAGGGCGACCAGGTAGCAGGCGACCAGCTGGGTCAGGAACGCCTTGGTGGACGCGACCGCGACCTCCGGCCCGGCGTGGGTGTACAGCACCGCGTCCGACTCGCGCGGGATGGTCGAGCCGTTGGTGTTGCAGATCGCCAGCACCTTGGCGCCCTGCTCGCGGGCGTGCCGCAGCGCCATCAGGGTGTCCATGGTCTCGCCGGACTGCGAGATGGCGATGACCAGCGTGCCGGGGCCCATGATCGGGTCGCGGTAGCGGAACTCCGAGGCGACCTCGACCTCGCAGGGGATGCGGGTCCAGTGCTCGATCGCGTACTTGGCGATCATGCCGGCGTGGAAGGCCGTGCCGCAGGCGACGATGACGACCTTGTCGACCGAGCGCAGGTCCGCGTCGGAGATCCGCAGCTCGTCGAGGGTCAGCCGGCCGTCGGTGCCGATCCGGCCGAGGAGGGTGTCGGCGACGGCCTTCGGCTGCTCGGCGATCTCCTTGAGCATGAAGTAGTCGTAACCGCCCTTCTCGGCGGCGGAGGCGTCCCAGTCGACGTGGTACTCGCGCACCTCGGCCGGGGTGCCGTCGAAGTTGGTGACGGTCACGCCCTCCCGGCGCAGCTCGACGACCTGGTCCTGGCCCAGCTCGATCGCCTCGCGGGTGTGCGCGATGAAGGCGGCGACGTCCGAGGCGAGGAAGTTCTCGCCCTCGCCGCGGCCCACCACGAGCGGGGAGTTGCGGCGGGCACCGACCACCACGTCGGGCGAGTCGGCGTGCACGGCGACGAGGGTGAAGGCGCCGTCCAGCCGGCGGCAGACCGCCCGCATCGCCTCGGCGAGGTCGCCCTGGTAGACCTCGCCGAGCAGGTGGGCGACGACCTCGGTGTCGGTCTCGGACCGGAGGGTGTGGCCGCGCTCGGCGATCTCCGCGCGCAGCTGGGCGAAGTTCTCGATGATGCCGTTGTGGACCACGGCCACCCGGCGGTCGTCGTCCAGGTGGGGGTGGGCGTTGGCGTCCGTCGGGCCGCCGTGGGTGGCCCAGCGGGTGTGGCCGATGCCGGTGGTGCCGTCGGGCAGGGGGGACTCGGCGAGCGACTTCTGCAGGTTGCCGAGCTTTCCGGCCCGCTTGTCCGTGACGAGACCCCACTGCCCCTGGGAGTCCTGGACCTGCACCGCGACACCGGCCGAGTCATAGCCCCGGTACTCCAGTCGCTGCAGGCCCGCGATTACTACGTCGAGGGCGGACTGCGCGCCCACGTATCCAACAATTCCGCACATGCGTGCCAGCATAAGGGCGGTTCTGTGGCCGTTTTCCCGTCTTTCCCGGCTCGCGCCAACGCTGCGTGACCGACACCACAACCACGGTGAACACCGCTACGGCTCACAATGGAGCACGTGCTGACCGAACTCTGTACCCGGGGAGCTGCCGCGCCCGGCCCGTCCCCGTCCCCCTACGTGGACCTCAGCCGGGCCGAGTGGAGTGCGCTGCGCGAGCGTACGCCGCTGCCGCTGACCGCCGAGGAGGTGGAGCAGCTGCGCGGCCTCGGCACAGCCCTCGACCTCGACGAGGTGCGTGACGTCTACCTGCCGCTGTCCCGGCTGCTGAACCTCTACATCCACGCCACGCACGAACTGCGCGGCGCGGTGGGCACGTTCCTGGACACCCCGGACACCGAGCGCACCCGCACGCCGTTCGTCATCGGCGTGGCCGGCTCGGTCGCCGTCGGCAAGTCGACCACCGCCCGCCTGCTCCAGGCCCTGCTGGCCCGCTGGCCCGAGCACCCGCGGGTCGAGCTGGTCACCACCGACGGCTTCCTGCTGCCCAACGCCGAGCTGCGCCGCCGCGGCCTGATGGCCCGCAAGGGCTTCCCGGAGTCGTACGACCGCCGGGCGCTGATGCGCTTCGTCGCGGACGTGAAGGCGGGCAAGGACCGGGTCAGCGCACCGGTGTACTCGCACCTGGTGTACGACATCGTGCCCGACGAGCGGCTGACGGTGGAGCGCCCGGACATCCTGATCGTCGAGGGCCTGAACGTGCTCCAGCCGGCCCTGCCGGGCACCGACGGCCGGACCAGGCTCGCGGTGGCGGACTACTTCGACTTCTCGATCTACGTCGACGCCCGCACCGACGACATCGAGCACTGGTACCTGGACCGCTTCCGCAAGCTGCGGCAGACGGCCTTCCAGGACCCGAACTCCTACTTCACCCGGTTCACCGAGGTGCCGGAGGAGGAGGCGATGGAGTACGGCCGCCAGGTCTGGCGCACCATCAACAAGCCCAACCTGCTGGAGAACGTGCTGCCGACCCGCGGCCGGGCCACCCTGGTGCTGCAGAAGGGCTCCGACCACAAGGTCCGCCGGGCGCTGCTGCGCAAGCTCTGAACACCGGTAGAACACCCCGGTAGGCCGACGACAGGCGAAGCACACGGCGAAGGGCCCCCGCACCGCGCGGGGGCCCTTCGTGGTTCCGGGGACCGGGCTCAGCCCAGGTGGGTGCGGACCGCCTCGGCGAGGCGCTGCCCGACCGCCTCGGCCTGCACCGGGTCGGCGGCCTCGACCATGACCCGCACCAGCGGCTCGGTGCCGGAGGGGCGCAGCAGCACCCGGCCGGTGGAGCCCAGCTCGGCCTCGGCGGCGGCGACCGCGGCGCCCAGCTCGGCGCTGGTCCCCACCCGGCCCTTGTCGACGCCCTTGACGTTGATCAGCACCTGCGGCAGGCGGGTCATCACGGCGGCCAGGTCGGCCAGCGGCTGCTTGGTGGCGGCCAGGCGGGCGCCCAGCATCAGGCCGGTCAGGGTGCCGTCGCCGGTGGTGGCGTGGTCGAGCAGGATGACGTGGCCGGACTGCTCGCCGCCCAGCGCGAAGCCGTGCTCCTTCATCGCCTCCAGCACGTAGCGGTCGCCGACGGCGGTCTCCACCAGGTCGATGCCCTCGCGCTCCATCGCCAGCTTGAAGCCGAGGTTGGACATCACGGTGGCGACCGCGGTGTTGCGGCGCAGGGTGCCGGCCTCCTTCATGGCGACGGCGAGGATGGCGATGATCTGGTCGCCGTCCACCTCGTCGCCCTCGGCATCGGCGGCCAGGCAGCGGTCGGCGTCGCCGTCCAGGGCGATGCCGAGGTCGGCCCGGTACTCCTTCATCGCGGCGCGCAGCCGGTCGAGGTGGGTGGAGCCGACGCCGTCGTTGATGTTGAGGCCGGTGGGCTCGGCCCCCAGGGTGTGGACGACCTCGGCGCCGGCCCGGGCGAAGGCCTCGGGGGCGACGTAGGCGGCCGCGCCGTGGGCGCCGTCGATGACGACCCTGATGCCGTCCAGGCGGTTGGGCAGCACGCCGATCAGGTGGGCGACGTACTTGTCGAAGCCCTCGGTGTACTCGCGGACCCGGCCGACGGCCGCGCCGGTCGGGCGGTTCCAGTCCTCGCCGCCGACGGTGTGCTTGCGGTAGTGGGCCTCGATCGCGTCCTCGATCCGGTCGTCCAGCTTGTGGCCGCCGCGGGCGAGGAACTTGATGCCGTTGTCCGGCATGGCGTTGTGGCTGGCGGACAGCATCACGCCGAAGTCGGCGCCGAGCGCGCCGGTGAGGTACGCCACGGCGGGGGTGGGGAGGACGCCGACCCGGAGCACGTCGACGCCGGAGCTCGCCAGGCCCGCGATGACCGCGGCCTCCAGGAACTCGCCCGAGGCACGGGGGTCACGGCCGACCACCGCGACCGGCCGGTGCCCGTCGAAGGCGCCGGCCTCGCCGAGCACGTGGGAGGCCGCCACCGACAGGCCGAGCGCCAGCTCCGCCGTCAGGCCCTCGTTGGCCACGCCGCGTACGCCGTCCGTACCGAAGAGTCGTCCCACTGTCCCGTCCTCCATCACCATGCTCGGAACCCACCGATGATCCCGGCCGCCGCACGTTAGCCGGGGAACACGTCGCCCCGGAGTACACGAGGTACTCCGGGGCGACGGTTTGCGCAACCAGGGGGTGCACCGCCAGGGCGGGCCGCACCCCCGGGGTACGACTAGCGCTTGCTGTACTGCGGCGCCTTGCGGGCCTTCTTGAGACCGGCCTTCTTGCGCTCGACGGCGCGGGCGTCACGCATCAGGAAGCCGGCCTTCTTGAGGGCGGCGCGGTTGTTGTCCACGTCGGCCTCGTTCAGGGCACGGGCCACGCCGAGGCGCAGCGCGTAGGCCTGGCCGGAGACGCCGCCACCGCTGATGCGGGCGACGACGTCGTAACGGCCGTCCAGCTCGAGGAGCTTGAAGGGCTCGTTCACGGTCTGCTGGTGCACCTTGTTCGGGAAGTAACCCTCGAGGGTGCGACCGTTGATCTTCCACTGGCCGGTGCCGGGGACGATGCGCACGCGGGCGATCGCCTCCTTGCGACGGCCGAGGCCGGCGCCCGGGGTGGCCTCGCCGAAGCGGCCGGCCAGCGACTCGGAGGTGTAGCTCTCCTCGGAGGTGTACTCGCCCTCGACGGCCTCAACGGCCTCGTCGAAGTCGACCTCAAGGGTTTCAGTGGTCTCGGCCACGATGTTCCTCAGCTCTTTTCAGTGTTGGGGGGCTTGGTGGCCGAATTACTGCGCGACCTGGGTGATCTCGAACGGCACCGGCTGCTGGGCAGCGTGGGGGTGCTGGTCGCCCGAGTAGACCTTCAGCTTGGAGAGCATCTGGCGACCCAGGCTGTTCTTGGGGATCATGCCCTTGATGGCCTTCTCGACGGCCTTCTCCGGGTTGTTCGCCAGCAGGTCGTCGTAGCGCACCGAGCGCAGACCGCCCGGGAAGCCCGAGTGGCGGTAGGCCAGCTTCTGGGTCTTCTTGTTACCGGACAGGTGCACCTTGTCGGCGTTGATGATGATGACGAAGTCACCAGTGTCAACGTGCGGCGCGTAGATCGCCTTGTGCTTGCCCCGGAGGAGGTTGGCGGCCTGGGAGGCCAGGCGGCCCAGCACGACGTCGGTCGCGTCGATGACGTGCCACTGACGCTGGACGTCGCCGGGCTTGGGGCTGTACGTACGCACGGTCGTAGCCTTCGCTTTTCAGTGAGTGAGTCCTGACAGGAGCACCGGGACGGAAGAGCAGCCTGACCACCCTTGGACGCAATTCAAGGGTGATCGCTGGTCGTCGACCTGATGTCTCCGGCGTACCGACCTCTCACGTGAGATAGAGCGAGCCAATACGCACATCAAGCGTCCAGGTTACCGGGCGGGCGGGAAGGGGTCAAAAAACGCCGACCGCCCACCCCGCCGTCACTCAGCGTTCGCGCTCCACCCGGGTGACGTCCCAGACCGGCTCGGTCGATTCAAAGACCTTCCCGTCCGCGCCGAACACCAGGAAGCGGTCGAAGGTCCTGGCGAACCAGCGGTCGTGGGTGACGCACAGCACCGTGCCCTCGAAGGCCTCCAGCCCCGCCTGCAGCGCCTCGGCGCTCTCCAGGTCCAGGTTGTCGGTCGGCTCGTCGAGCAACAGGGCCGTCACACCGGAGAGTTCGAGCTTGAGGATCATCAGCCGGGCCTGCTGTCCGCCGGACAGCGACTCGAACTTCTGCTCCTCCTGGCGGTCCAGCTCGTACCGGCGCAGCGCGCCCATCGCGGCGCCGCGGCTGAGCGCGTGCTCCTCCTCGATGATCGAGCGCACGGTGCGGCCGAACAGCTCCGGGTGGGCGTGGGTCTGCCGGAAGTGGCCGGGGACGACCCGGGCGCCGAGCTTCCAGGCCCCGGTGTGCTCGACCGTGGTGTCCCCCGCGAGCAGCCGCAACAGGTGCGACTTGCCCGCGCCGTTGGCGCCGAGCACCCCGATCCGCTCGCCGTAGAAGACCTCCAGGTCGAAGGGCTGCATCAGCCCGGTGAGCTCCAGCCGCTCCATCGTGAAGGAGCGCATGCCGGTGCGCCCGCCCTTGAGCCGCATGGTGATGCTCTGCTCGCGCGGGGGCTCCTCCGGGCGGCCGGCCTCCTCGAACTTCTTCAGCCGGGTCTGGGCGGCCGCGTAGCGGGTGGCGAGCGCGTGGCTGACGGAGGCCGCCTGACGCAGGGTGACGACCAGCTTCTTGAGCTTGGCGTGCTCCTCGTCCCAGCGCCGGCCCAGCTCCTCGAACCGCGCGAAGCGGTCCTTGCGGGCCTCGTGGAAGCTGTCGAAGCCGCCGCCGTGCACCCAGACACTGCTGCCGGCGGCACCGGACTCGACGCTGATGATCTTGTCGGCGGACTTGGAGAGCAGCTCGCGGTCGTGCGAGATGAACAGGACGGTCTTCGAGGTGGCCTTGAGGGCCTCCTCCAGCCAGCGCTTGGCCGGTACGTCCAGGTAGTTGTCCGGCTCGTCGAGCAGCAGCACCTCCTCCGGGCCCCGCAGCAGCGCCTCCAGCACCAGCCGCTTCTGCTCGCCGCCGGAGAGGGTGTTCAGGCCGCGCCACTGGGCCTTGTCGAAGGGCATCCCGAGGGCCGCCATGGTGCAGACGTCCCAGTCGGTCTCGTAGTCGTAGCCGCCGACGTCCGCCCAGTCGGAGAGCGCCTGGGCGTAGGCCATCTGCGTCTTCTCGTCGTCCTGGGCGATCATCGCCAGCTCGGCGGCGTCCACCGCGCGGGCGGCCACGGCGATCCGCTCGGGGGCGACCGAGACCAGCAGGTCGCGCACCGAGGCATCGGCCGGCAGGGCCCCCGGGGTGGCGCTCTGGTCCTCGCGGCCGGTGGTGCCGACGAACTGGCGCATCACGCCGAGCCCGCCACTGATCGTCACCGTGCCGCCGTGCGGCTGGATGTCCCCCGCGATCATGCGCAGCAGGGTGGTCTTGCCGGCCCCGTTGGCGCCGACCAGCGCGACCGCGGCGCCCTCGCCGACCCGGAAGGACGCGTCGTCGAACAGCACCCGCCCGTCCGGCAGGTAGTACTCCAGGTGCGAAATCTCGACGTGTCCCATGGGAGCGATTGTCCCAAGCGGACGCCCCGGGCCAAAACGGATTACAAAGCCGGGGGCTGCCCCGGGAGCGTGCGCATCCGCCGGGCCTGCCGGTTGCGCTCGGCGAGCTGGTCGTCCGCCGGGTAGCCGACCTCCTCGAGGGTCAGCCCGTAGGGCCGGATCACGTTGACCGCCGAGTTGCGCACCCCGCCGGCCAGCACCTCGCCGGGGAACTCCACCGGCCGGTGCCCGTCGCCGACCAGCAGCATCGCGCCGACCAGCGCCCGGACCATGTTGTGGCAGAACGCGTCGGCCCGGACGGTGGCCACCGCGAGGCTGCCCTCCTGGCTCGCGTAGCCGTCCACCGGGACGCGGTCCCAGTGCAGCTCCAGCAGGGTGCGGATGGTCGTGGCGCCCTCGCGCTTCTTGCAGTACGCGGCGAAGTCGTGCTCGCCGAGCAGCAGCTTCGCGGCCACGTTCATCTTCTCGACGTCCAGCGGCCGGTCGTGCCACAGCACGTGCCCGCGCAGCAGCGGGTCGACCCCGCCGGGGTGGTCGGCGACCCGGTAGGCGTACCGGCGCCAGATCGCCGAGAAGCGGGCGTCGAACCCGGCCGGCGCCTCACCGACCCGGTAGATCCGGACGTCCCCGGGCAGCCGCCCGGCCAGTCGGCGCAGCAGCTTCTCCCGGTGCGCCTCCCACAACTCGGCCGGGAGGTCGACGTGGGCGACCTGGCCGCGGGCGTGGACGCCGGCGTCGGTGCGGCCGGCCACGGTCAGCGGGAACAGCTGCGGACTGCGGGTGACGACCTGCAGCGCGGTCTCGATCTCCTCCTGGACCGTCCGCCGGCCGCCCTTCTGGCGGGCCCAGCCGGAGAACTCGGCGCCCTGGTAGGCGAGGTCGAGCCGGACCCGGACGTACCCGTCCGCCGGTCCGTCCTTCACCGGCGGCTGCTCGGCGCAATCGTTGACCACTTGCTCCCGCTCCTACGAATAAGGAACGGGCCCGCTCCCCCATCGCTGGGAGAGCGGGCCCGCATCACACCTGGAGGTGTCAGGCCTGCTCGGCGGCCTCGGCCTCGTCGGCCTTGGCCTCGACCTTGGCGTCGGCCTCCTTGACGGCACGCTTGGTGGCGGCCTCGGCCTCGCCGACGGCGGTCTGCGCGACGGTCAGCGCCTCGACCAGCTCGATCACGGCCATCGGGGCGTTGTCGCCACGACGGGGACCGATCTTGGTGATACGGGTGTAACCACCCGGGCGGTTCTCGTAGCGCGGCGCGATCTCGGTGAAGAGGGTGTGCAGCACCGAGATGTCGGTGATGGTCTTGCGCACCAGGCGACGGTTGTGGATGTCGCCCTTCTTCGCCTTGGTGATCAGCTTCTCCGCCAGCGGGCGCATCCGACGGGCCTTGGCCTCGGTCGTGGTGATGCGGCCGTACTGGAACAGCTCCCGGCACAGACCGGCGAGCAGCAGCGGCTCGTGGTGCGGGCCGCCGCCGAGGCGGGCACCCTTGGTGGGACGCGGCATGGTGACTCCTTGTATCTCCGACTACGGCCGTATCAGGTACCGCAGCGGGCGTACCGGCACTGTTGCCGGTACGACTTGCCATGACGACGGGGGCGGCTCCGTGGAACCGCCCCCGCGGCCAAATCTCTTAGTACTGCTCGGTCTCCGCGTAACCCGCGTCGTCCAGGTCGTCGGCGCCGAAGGCGTCGGCGGCGGCGGTCGGGTCGAACCCGGGCGGGCTGTCCTTGAGGGCCAGGCCCATGCCGGCCAGCTTCGCCTTGACCTCGTCGATCGACTTCGCACCAAAGTTGCGGATGTCGAGCAGGTCGGCCTCGGAGCGGGCGACGAGCTCACCCACGGTGTGGATGCCCTCGCGCTTGAGGCAGTTGTACGACCGAACGGTGAGCTCCAGCTCCTCGATCGGCAGCGCCAGGTCGGCGGCCAGGGCGGCGTCCGTGGGGGACGGGCCCATGTCGATGCCCTCGGCGTCGATGTTCAGCTCGCGGGCGAGGCCGAACAGCTCCACCAGGGTCTTGCCGGCCGAGGCCATGGCGTCGCGCGGACGCATGGCGGGCTTGGTCTCGACGTCGACGATCAGCTTGTCGAAGTCGGTCCGCTGCTCGACACGGGTGGCCTCGACCTTGTAGGTGACCTTCAGCACGGGGCTGTAGATCGAGTCGACCGGGATGCGGCCGATCTCCTGGCCGGAGGCCTTGTTCTGGACGGCGGAGACGTAGCCGCGACCGCGCTCGACGGTCAGCTCCATCTCCAGCTTGCCCTTGCCGTTCAGCGTGGCGAGGACCAGCTCGGGGTTGTGCACCTCGACACCCGCCGGCGGGGCGATGTCGGCTGCGGTCACGACGCCCGGGCCCTGCTTGCGCAGGTACATCACGACCGGCTCGTCGTGCTCCGAGGAGACGACCAGCTGCTTGATGTTGAGGATGAGGTCGGTCACGTCCTCCTTGACGCCCGGCACGGTGGTGAACTCGTGCAGGACGCCGTCGATGCGGATGCTGGTGACAGCGGCACCCGGGATCGACGACAGGAGCGTGCGGCGCAGGGAGTTGCCGAGGGTGTAGCCGAAGCCCGGCTCCAGCGGCTCGATCACGAACCGCGAGCGGAACTCGTCGACGACCTCTTCGGTCAGCGAGGGGCGCTGAGCGATAAGCATGGGGGGTGTTCCTCCAGTTGTCTTCGGCACCCACTATTTGATGCCGACAGGACCAAGCGTACGGGGTCCCGCAGAAAACAGGACCCCGTACGTGGTTTAAAGCGTTACCCGCGTGCCCGAAGGCGCTGCGTCAGACGCGGCGGCGCTTCGGCGGACGGCAGCCGTTGTGCGGGGTGGGGGTGACGTCCTGGATCGAGCCGACCTCCAGGCCGGTGGCCTGGAGCGAGCGGATCGCGGTCTCGCGGCCGGAGCCCGGACCCTTGACGAAGACGTCGACCTTGCGCATGCCGTGCTCCTGCGCGCGACGGGCAGCGGCCTCGGCGGCCATCTGCGCGGCGAACGGGGTGGACTTGCGCGAGCCCTTGAAGCCGACGTGACCGGCGGAGGCCCAGGAGATCACGTTGCCCGCGGGGTCGGTGATCGAAACGATGGTGTTGTTGAACGTGCTCTTGATGTGCGCGTGGCCGTGAGCGACGTTCTTCTTTTCCTTGCGGCGGATCTTCTTCGCGCCGGCAGCCTGACGACCCTTGGGGGGCATAAGTCTGTTCTCCTACTGAGGTGGTCGGTCCGCTGACCCGCGGGCCGGAGGGATGTCCGGTTACGGGACGGACTACTTCTTGCCCGGCTTCTTCTTGCCGGCGATCGCGCGACGCGGGCCCTTGCGGGTACGCGCGTTGGTGTGGGTGCGCTGGCCGCGGACCGGCAGGCCACGGCGGTGACGCAGACCCTCGTAGCAGCCGATCTCGACCTTGCGGCGGATGTCGGCGGCCACCTCACGGCGGAGGTCACCCTCGACCGTGTAGTTGGCGTCGATGTACTGGCTCAGCTTGACCAGGTCGTCCTCGGTGATGTCGCGAACGCGGACATCCGGGTTGACACCGGTCTCGGCGAGGGTCTGCTGGGCGCGGGTACGGCCGATGCCGTACACGTACGTAAGGGCGATCTCGATCCGCTTCTCACGGGGGAGATCAACGCCGGCGAGGCGTGCCATTCAAGGCTCCTGTGGTTCTTCAGAGGTCTGACAGGCCACCTACTCCGACACCTCACGGTGAGGGAGCCCCGGCCTCTGACCGGGGGCGGCAGTCCGTCCCGTACGGGACGGATCGGGTGACCCGCGTATGACGTTTTCGCGTCGCGCGAAGTACTACGAGAAATGCGGGAGGGAGATCAGCCCTGGCGCTGCTTGTGGCGCAGGTTGTCGCAGATCACCATGACCCGGCCGTGACGGCGGATCACCTTGCACTTGTCGCAGATCTTCTTGACGCTCGGCTTGACCTTCATGTTCAGGTTCTCCGGGTCTAGATCTGACGTTCTTACTTGTAGCGGTAGACGATCCGGCCGCGCGTGAGGTCGTAGGGGCTGAGCTCCACGACCACCCGGTCGTCCGGCAGGATGCGGATGTAGTGCATGCGCATCTTGCCACTGATGTGCGCGAGGACCTTGTGACCGTTCTGCAGCTCGACCTTGAACATCGCGTTCGGAAGAGACTCGATCACGGTGCCCTCGATCTCAATGGCGCCTTGCTTCTTAGCCATGAACTGCGAGATCCACCTTCCGGGACCGGCTACCGTATGCGGAACGCTCGTGCGAACCTGGGTTCACCCCGCCCCCGAAGGGAAGAGGGCGTGCTGAAGCACGCTACGAGTGAGCCGACGGTCCATCCTACGCCAGCGCGTCCCACGGGCCAAAACGGGGGCACCGGAAGGAGTCCACCGTCACATCGGGTGCGTCAGACCCCGCTGGACACGGTGACCGGGTCGACGTGGGCGGTGCAGGCCGAGCAGCGGCGGGCGGCCTCGGGTATCTCGGTCAGGCACTCGGGGCAGGGGCGCTTCGGGGTCTTCGGCTTCTTCGGCAGGTACCGCTCGGAGGCCTTGGTGATCGGCAGAACGACGCAGAAGTACAGCACCGCGGCGGTCATGAAGAAGGCGATCAGCACGTTCAGGAACTGGCCGTACGGGAACTTCACCCCGCCGATGTCCGCCTTGTAGGAGCTGAAGTCGCCGGCCGCTCCGACCACCACACCCACCAGCGGGGTGAGGAAGGCCGACACGAAGCCGGTCACCACCGCGGTGAACGCGGCACCGATGACGACACCGACCGCCATGTCGACGACGTTGCCGCGCATCATGAAGTCGCGGAATCCCTTGAGCACTGCGCTCTCCTGCTCGCTCGTAAAGCCACTGACGGCCACTGACTGCCACTGCCAGCCGCTAAAAATAGGACAAAAGCCCTGGAGGTCCAAACCTCCAGGGCTCTGATCCCTTGTCAGGAGCGGCAGTCGACCGCCTCGGCGACTACGCCAGCGGGTCCGGAGCAGCGGTGACACCCAGCTTGGCGAGCTCGGCCTTGCCGCCGTCGAAGGCCGTCAGCACCAGCGGGCCCTCCTCGGTGACGGCCACCGAGTGCTCCCAGTGCGAGGCCCAGGTGCCGTCGTTGGTGACGACCGTCCACTCGTCGTCCAGCACCGCGGTGTGCGGGGTGCCCAGCGAGACCATCGGCTCGATCGCCAGCACGGTGCCCGGGATCAGCTTGGGGCCCTTGCCGCGGCCGCGCTCGACGTAGTTCAGCACGTGCGGCTCCATGTGCATCGCGGTGCCGATGCCGTGGCCGCCGTAGCCCTCGGTGATGCCCCACTTGCCCTTGGGCGGCAGCGGCTGGCGGCGGATGAAGCCCTCGATCGCCTTGGAGACGTCCACCAGGCGGTTGTTCTTCTTCATCTGGGCGATGCCGGCCCACATCGAGCCCTCGGTCACCCGGCTGAGCATCTCGACCTCGGGGCGGACCTCGCCGACCGCGACGGTGATCGCCGAGTCGCCGTGCCAGCCGTCCAGGATGGCGCCGCAGTCGATCGAGATGATGTCGCCCTCCTGCAGCACCCGCTCGCCCGGGATGCCGTGCACGACCTCGTTGTTCACCGAGGCGCAGATCACCCCCGGGAACCACAGGCCGCCGTGGTGGGCGCGGAAGTTCGAGGTGGCGCCGTGGTCGGTGATGACCTTGTCGGCGATGTCGTTGAGCTCCTGGGTGGTCACCCCGGGAGCGACCGCCTCGCGGCAGGCCTTGAGCGCCTCGGCGACGACCAGGCCGGCCGCCCGCATCTTCGCGATCTGCTCAGGGGTCTTGATCTCCACCATCAGGTCACGCCTTCCAAGTCCGGAATACCACTGCCTACCACCGTACGACGTCGAAAACGGCCGGGCCGCCCGCTCCACGGGCGACCCGGCCGTCACGCGTACCTCGCTGAGGGAACTCAGCCGTTCTGCTTCAGCGCCTCGATCGCGCGCTGGGTGACCTCGTCCACCTTGCCCAGGGCCGAGATCGTCGCCACCAGGCCCTGCTGGGCGTAGTAGTCGATGATCGGCTCGGTCTCCGTGTGGTAGACCTCCAGGCGGGTGCGGACCGCTTCCTCGGTGTCGTCCGAGCGCTGGTACAGCTCGCCGCCGCACTCGTCGCAGACACCCTCCGCCTTCGGCGGGTTGTACGCGACGTGGAACACGTGGCTGCCGTTCTTGCGGCACAGGCGACGGCCCGCGATCCGCTTGACGACCTCGTCCTCGGGGACCTCCAGGTCCAGGACGCCGTCCAGCTTGATGCCCTGCTCGGCGAGGAAGCCGTCGAGCGCCTCGGCCTGGCCCAGGTTGCGGGGGAAGCCGTCGAGCAGGAAGCCGTTCTCGGCGTCCGCCTGGAGCATGCGGTCCTGGGCCATCCCGATGGTGACCTCATCCGGTACCAGGCGACCCGCGTCCATGTAGCCCTTGGCCTCGAGCCCCAGCGGGGTGCCCTGGCCGATGTTGGCGCGGAACAGGTCTCCGGTGGAGATGTGGGGGATGGACAGGGTCTTGGCGAGCAAGTGCGCCTGAGTACCCTTCCCGGCCCCGGGAGGACCAACGAGGACGATACGCATCAGCGGAGGAACCCTTCGTAATTGCGCTGCTGGAGCTGGCTCTCGATCTGCTTCACAGTTTCGAGTCCGACGCCGACGACGATGAGCACGCTGGTGCCGCCGAACGGGAAGTTGGTCTGCTGTCCGAAGGCGACCAGGGCGATCATCGGGATCAACGCGATCAGGCCCAGGTAGAGCGAACCCGGCCACGTGATCCGGGTCAGCACGTAGTTCAGGTACTCGGCCGTCGGCCGGCCGGCCCGGATGCCCGGGATGAAGCCACCATACTTCTTCATATTGTCGGCAACTTCTTCGGGGTTGAAGGAGATGGCGACGTAGAAGAAGGCGAAGAAGACGATCAGCAGGAAGTAGGTGGCCATGTAGATCGGGTGGTCACCCTTGACGAAGTTCTGCTTGATCCACACCGCCCAACCCGCCTGGCTGTTGGTCAGCTGGACCACCAGCGCGGGGATGTACAGCAGCGACGAGGCGAAGATGACCGGGATGACACCGGCCTGGTTCACCTTGAGCGGGATGTAGGTCGAGGTGCCGCCGAACGCCCGGCGGCCGATCATGCGCTTCGCGTACTGGACCGGGATCCGGCGCTGGGCCTGCTCGACGAAGATGACCAGCATCACAACGATGACGCCGACCGCGACCACGGAGAGGAACTCGACCCAGCCGCCGCCGATGGTGCCCGACTGCTTGATGGCCCACATCGAGGACGGGAACTGCGCGGCGATCGAGGTGAAGATCAGCAGCGACATGCCGTTGCCGATGCCGCGGTCGGTGATCAGCTCGCCCAGCCACATGATGAACGTGGTGCCGGCCGTCATCGTGAGGACCATGACCGCGATCCGGAACACCGAGGTGTCCGGCACGATCTGGTTGGCGTACACGCAGCCCGAGAACAGCGCGCCGCTGGAGGCCGTCGCCACGATGCCGGTGCCCTGGAGCACGGCGAGCGCGATGGTCAGGTAGCGGGTGTACTGGGTGATCTTCGCTGTGCCGGCCTGGCCCTCCTTCTTCAGCGCCTCGAGTCGCGGGATCACGACGGTGAGGAGCTGGAGGATGATGCTCGCGGTGATGTACGGCATGATGCCGAGCGCGAAGATCGTCAGCTGGAGGAGCGCGCCACCGCTGAACAGGTTGACGAGTCCGAAGAGGCCGTTGTTCTTGGTCTCCTTCACGCACTCGTTCACGGCCGTGAAGCTCACGCCCGGAATCGGAATGTGCGAGCCCAGCCGGAACAGCACCATGATGCCCAGCGTGAACAGCAGCTTCTTGCGCAGGTCGGGCGTCTGGAACGCCCGCGCGAACGCACTGAGCACGGTGCCTCCTGCGCCTCCCGCGCGTCGTCGGCGGGAGGGTCGGTCCTGAATGGGGAGTTTGCGGTACGGGCCCCCGTACAGACGGCACAGGCGAGCCTACGCGCAGCCTACAAGGGAACTCCACGGACTCTAACAGTGCGCGGCCACTCGAAAGAAGCGCGCACTGTCCCTCCCCCACTCACGGGGGTACGGGATGCCCGGTTTTGCCACACAAAAGAACGAGGGCCGCAGCCACCTGATTTCGGCCCGGGAGTGAAAGCCGCGGTAAAAGCACGAGCCCCGCACCTCCCGGAGGAGATGCGGGGCTCGAAGCCGTTGATCGGCGGGTTCAGCGGGCTCAGACGAGCTCGGTGACCGTACCGCCGGCGGCCTTGATCTTCTCGGCGGCCGAGCCGGAGACGGCGTCGACCGTCACCTGCAGCGCAACCGAGACCTCGCCGGTGCCGAGCACCTTGACGAGGGAGTTCTTGCGAACCGCGCCCTTGGCGACCAGGTCCTCGACCGTGACCTCTCCACCCTGCGGGTAGAGCTCGGCCAGCTTGTCGAGGTTGACGACCTGGAACGTGATCTTGAACGGGTTCTTGAAGCCCTTCAGCTTCGGCAGGCGCATGTGGAGCGGCATCTGGCCACCCTCGAAGCGCTGCGGAACCTGGTAGCGGGCCTTGGTGCCCTTGGTACCACGACCGGCGGTCTTACCCTTGGAGCCCTCACCACGACCCACACGGATCTTGTCGGTCTTGGCACCCGGGGCGGGACGCAGGTTGTGGATCTTGATCGGGTTGTCGCCCATGATCAGTCCACCTCCTCAACCGTCACCAGGTGACGGACCGTGTGGGCCATCCCGCGGATCTCGGGACGGTCCTCCTTCACCACGACGTCGTGCATGCGCTTGAGACCAAGCGAACGCAGGGTGTCACGGTGATTCTGCTTGCTGCCGATGTACGACTTGGTCTGCGTGATCTTCAGGCGAGCCATCAGGCGCTCACCCCAGCAGCACGAGCGCGCAGCAGGGCGGCCGGGGCCACGTCCTCCAGCGGCAGGCCACGACGGGCGGCGATCTCCTCGGGGCGCACGAGGCCCTTCAGAGCAGCCACGGTGGCGTGCACGATGTTGATCGCGTTGTCCGAGCCCAGCGACTTCGACAGGATGTCGTGGATACCGGCGCACTCCAGGACGGCGCGCACCGGACCACCGGCGATAACACCGGTACCGGGGGCGGCGGGCTTCAGCAGCACGACGCCGGCGGCCTTCTCACCCTGGATCGGGTGCGGGATGGTGCCCTGGATACGGGGGACCTTGAAGAAGTTCTTCTTGGCCTCCTCGACACCCTTCGCGATGGCGGCCGGAACCTCCTTCGCCTTGCCGTAACCGACACCCACGGTGCCCTCGCCATCGCCAACCACGACGAGCGCGGTGAAGCTGAAGCGACGGCCACCCTTGACAACCTTGGCAACACGGTTGATCGCGACGACGCGCTCGACGTAAGCGGTCTTCTCGACGGCCTGGGCGTTGCCCTGACCATCACGCTTACGGTCGCGCCGCTCGCCACCCGTGCCGCGACCGGCGCCGCCTTCGCGGCGCTGGGGTCCAGCCATTGGAATTACCTCTCTCGTTTACGTCCGTCGACAGAGTCGACGAGCGGCTTAGAAGTCGAGCCCGGCCTCGCGAGCCGCGTCCGCCAGGGCGGCGATGCGGCCGGCGTACCGGTTGCCCGCGCGGTCGAAGACGACCGACTCGATGCCGGCGGCCTTGGCGCGCTCGGCGACCAGGCTCCCGACCTTCTTGGCCAGCTCGGTCTTGTCGCCCTCGGCGCCCTTGATGGACACGTCGAGGGTGGACGCCGACGCCAGGGTGTGACCCTTGGCGTCGTCGATGACCTGGGCGACCATGTGACGGTTCGAGCGCGTCACAACGAGGCGCGGACGCACCTCGGTGCCGACGACGCGCTTGCGAACGCGGATCGCGCGGCGCTTGCGAGCGGCGGCCTTGTAGGCGTTGCCCTTGCCGATCTTGACAGAGACACTCATCGCTTACTTACCACTCTTTCCGACCTTGCGGCGGATGACCTCGCCCGCGTACTTGACACCCTTGGCCTTGTACGGGTCGGGCTTGCGCAGCTTGCGGATGTTGGCGGCGATCTCGCCGACCTTCTGCTTGTCGATGCCGTCCACGTGGAACTTGGTGGGCGACTCGACGACGAAGGAGATGCCCTCCGGCGCGGTGATCAGGATCGGGTGGCTGTAGCCCAGCGCGAACTCCATGTCGGAGCCCTTCGCCGTGACTCGGTAGCCGACACCGCTGATCTCCAGCGACTTGCGGTAGCCCGCGGTCACGCCGGTGATCATGTTCGCCACCAGCGTGCGGGTCAGGCCGTGCAGGGCCTTCGAGCGACGCTCGTCGTTCGGGCGGGTGACGAGCACGGTGCCGTCCTCGCCCTTGCCGATCTCGATCGGCTCGGCGACGACGTGGGTGAGGGAGCCCTTGGGGCCCTTCACCGAGACCGCCTGGCCATCGATGGTGACGTCCACGCCAGCGGGGACCTGGATGGGCAGCCGTCCAATGCGCGACATTGCTGTACCTCCGTTTCCCGAATTACCAGACGTAGGCGAGAACTTCTCCGCCTACGCCCTTCTTGGCGGCCTGCTTGTCGGTCAGGAGGCCGGAGGACGTGGAGATGATCGCCACGCCCAGGCCGCCGAGAACCTTCGGCAGGTTGGTGGACTTTGCGTAAACGCGCAGACCCGGCTTGCTGATGCGCTTGATGCCGGCGATGGAGCGCTCACGGTTGGGACCGAACTTGAGCTCGATGGTCAGCTTCTTGCCGACCTCGCCCTCAGCCGGCTCCTCAACCTTGTAGGAGGAGATGTACCCCTCCTGCTGCAGGATCTGGGCGACGTGCGCCTTGATCTTGCTGGCCGGCATCGCCACGGTGTCGTGGTACGCCGAGTTCGCGTTACGCAGACGCGTGAGCATGTCTGCGATGGGGTCGGTCATGGTCATGATGGCCTCAGGCCTCTCTCGCCGTGGTTTCTCCGCGCCAGGTCCCCCCACCGCACTCGGAACGAGTGCGTCGGGGGCACAAGCGCAGGGGACCTGCGACGTAGTAAGACTGGGTGCGAGCCCTGGAAGGGCCACGGTCATCCATGGGGAAGCCGTGGCAGGGGGCCCGACCCCACTACCTTACGGGAATCCGTACGGCAGCCCAAAAACAGGCGGTGTGGGATCGGGCACCTCTGCTTCGCTGGTGTGCCCGGAGCTCTGGGCCCTCTACTGGGAGAGGACTACCAGGAGCTCTTGGTCACGCCCGGCAGCTCGCCGCGGTGCGCCATCTCACGGAGGCAGACACGGCACAGGCCGAACTTGCGGTACACCGAGTGCGGACGGCCGCAGCGCTGGCAGCGGGTGTAGGCCCGGACGCCGAACTTCGGCTTCCGCTCGGCCTTCGCGATGAGGGACTTCTTCGCCATGTGTTACGCCTCCTTGAACGGGAAGCCCAGAGCGCGCAGGAGCGCCCGGCCCTCGTCGTCGGTCTGGGCGGTGGTCACGACGGTGATGTCCATACCGCGCTGACGGTCGACCTTGTCCTGGTCGATCTCGTGGAACATGACCTGCTCGGTCAGACCGAAGGTGTAGTTGCCACGGCCGTCGAACTGCTTCGGGGAGAGACCGCGGAAGTCACGGATTCGCGGCAGGGCCAGCGAAACCAGACGGTCCAGGAACTCCCACATGCGGTCACCACGAAGGGTGACGTGGGTGCCGATCGGCTGGCCCTCGCGCAGCTTGAACTGCGCGATGGACTTGCGAGCCTTGGTCACGGCCGGCTTCTGACCGGTGATCGCGGTCAGGTCGCGGATCGCGCCCTCGATCAGCTTGCTGTCACGGGCGGCCTCGCCGACACCCATGTTGACGACGACCTTGACCAGGCCGGGCGTCAGCATGACGTTCTCGTACGAGAACTGCTCCTGCAGCTGACCCTTGATCTCGGAGTTGTAACGCTCCTTGAGGCGGGGGGTCACCTTCTCAACAGACGTCTCAGACATCAGATGTCCTCACCGGTTCGCTTGGCAACGCGGATCTTGTTGCCCTCGTCATCGAAGCGGTACCCAACGCGGGTGACGACCTTCTTGCCGTCCTTCTCCACGACCAGCTGGACGTTGGAGACGTGCACCGGGGCCTCGACGGTGACAATGCCACCCTGAGTGCCCGGGCCCGGCTTGGTGTGCTTCTTGACCCGGTTGACACCCTCGACCAGGACCTTGTTCTCAGCCGGCATGGCCTGGATGACCTTGCCCTGCTTGCCCTTGTCCTTGCCGGTGATGACCTGGACCAGGTCACCCTTCTTGATCTTCATGCTGTTCGCCATGAGTTAGAGCACCTCCGGCGCAAGCGAGATGATCTTCATGAACTTCTTGTCACGCAGCTCGCGGCCCACCGGGCCGAAGATGCGGGTGCCACGGGGGTCACCATCGGTGTTCTTCAGAACGACCGCGGCGTTCTCGTCGAACCGGATGTACGAGCCATCCGGACGGCGACGCGACTTCACGGTACGGACGACGACGCACTTGACGACGTCACCCTTCTTCACCGAACCGCCGGGGATCGCGTCCTTGACGGTCGCGACGATGACGTCCCCGATACCGGCGTAGCGGCGACCGGAGCCACCGAGAACGCGGATGCAAAGGATTTCCTTCGCGCCCGTGTTGTCGGCGACACGCAGTCGCGACTCCTGCTGGATCACAGCTTTCTCCTGATCGTCAACGAGAGCTGACGGGCCGGCCGCTGCTCACACCAGCGCCCGCGAGGGACCTGGTGCACATACGGCCGTACCGCATCAACTTCGTTACTTGGCCTTCTCGAGGATCTCGACGACGCGCCAGCGCTTCGTCGCGGACAGCGGGCGGGTCTCCGCGAGGAGCACCCGGTCGCCGATGCCGCAGGCGTTCGCCTCGTCGTGCGCCTTCAGCTTGTTCGTACGGCGGATGACCTTGCCGTACAGAGCGTGCTTGACGCGGTCCTCGACGGCGACGACGACGGTCTTGTCCATCTTGTCGCTGACGACGAGACCCTCACGGGTCTTGCGGAAACCGCGCGTCTCGTTGGTGTTCTCAGTCATCAGGCGTTCTCCACCGTCTCGATGCCCAGCTCGCGCTCGCGCATCAGGGTGTAGATCCGCGCGATGTCCTTGCGGACGAGCTTGAGCCGTCCGTGGTTGTCGAGCTGCCCGGTCGCCGCCTGGAAGCGGAGGTTGAACAGCTCCTCCTTGGCCTCACGGAGCTTGGCAACGAGACCCTCGTTGTCCAGCTCGCGGAGGTCAGCAGCCTTGGTGCCGGCCGACATCAGCTCTCACCTGCCTCGCGCCGGATGATCCGGCACTTCATCGGGAGCTTGTGAGCTGCGCGGGTCAGCGCCTCACGAGCCACCTTCTCGTTGGGGTACGACAGCTCGAACATGACCCGACCCGGGTGCACGTTCGCGATCCACCACTCGGGCGAACCCTTACCGGAACCCATGCGGGTCTCGGCCGGCTTCTTGGTGAGCGGACGGTCCGGGTAGATGTTGATCCAGACCTTGCCGCCACGCTTGATGTGACGGGTGACGGCGATACGAGCGGACTCGATCTGCCGGTTCGTCACGTAGGCCGGGGTGACGGCCTGGATGCCGTACTCGCCGAACGCGAGCTCGGTGCCACCCTTCGCAGCGCCGCGGCGCTTCGGGTGGTGCTGCTTGCGGTGCTTGACCCTACGGGGGATCAGCATTGGGGTCAGGCCTCCGTTCCGGTGTTCTCGGCAGCCGGAGCCTCGACGGCCGCGGCCGCGGGGGCCTCGGCAGCGGCGGGGCGACGGCCACGGCCACCGCGCTCGCCACCACGGCGCTCGCCACCGCGGGCGGGACGACCACCCTCGGGACGGGCCGGGCGGTTGCCCGAGCGGGCAGCGGCGTTCTCAGCGCGGACCTCGGCGATGTTCTTGACGTCGCCCTTGTAGATCCAGACCTTCACACCGATGCGGCCGAAGGTCGTCTTGGCC
Organism: Kitasatospora sp. NPDC096128; assembly: GCF_040303105.1. NCBI lineage: Bacteria > Bacillati > Actinomycetota > Actinomycetes > Kitasatosporales > Streptomycetaceae > Kitasatospora > Kitasatospora sp. NPDC096128. The sequence goes on from NZ_JBEOSP010000003.1 coordinate 192,712, forward strand.
TCGAAGAAGCCGTAGTCGACGTTCGCGCGCAGGGTGTGCAGCGGCACACGGCCCTCGCGGTAGAACTCCGAACGGCTCATCTCGGCGCCGCCGAGACGACCGGAGCACTGGACCTTGATGCCCTTGGCGCCGGACTTCATGGTGCCCTGCATCGACTTGCGCATGGCACGACGGAAGGAGACGCGGGAGGACAGCTGCTCCGCGACGCCCTGAGCCACGAGCTGGGCGTCCAGCTCGGGGTTCTTGACCTCGAGGATGTTCAGCTGGACCTGCTTGCCGGTCAGCTTCTCGAGGTCGCCGCGGATGCGGTCGGCCTCGGTGCCACGACGCCCGATGACGATGCCGGGACGGGCGGTGTGGATGTCGACGCGGACGCGGTCGCGGGTGCGCTCGATCTCGACCTTGGAGATGCCGGCGCGCTCCATGCCCTTCGTCATCATGCGACGAATGGCAACGTCTTCCTTGACGTAGTCCTTGTACAGCTTGTCGGCGTACCAGCGGGACTTGAAGTCCGTGCTGATGCCGAGGCGGAACCCGTGCGGGTTAACCTTCTGGCCCATTACCGGGTCCCTTCCTTGCTGCTGACGACCACGGTGATGTGGCTGGTCCGCTTGCGGATCCGGTAGGCACGACCCTGCGCACGCGGACGGAACCGCTTCAGGGTCGGGCCCTCGTCAACGTACGCCTCGCTGATGACGAGGTCGTCCACGTTGGAGTGGTTGTAGTTGTGCGCGGCGTTGGCGATGGCGCTGTCGAGCACCTTGCCGACCGGCACGGTGGCGGCCTGCGGAGCGAAACGCAGGACGGCCTGGGCCTCCGTGGCCGGCAGGCCACGGATGAGGTCCACCACGCGGCGGGCCTTCATGGGCGTGACGCGGATGTACCGCGCCTGGGCCCTGGCTTCCATGGTTGTCCCCTTGCTGGTGTAAGTCATTGAGTCGGTAATCTCGCTGGCGACTAGCGACGCTTCGACTTGCGGTCGTCCTTGACGTGACCGCGGAAGGTACGCGTCGGCGCGAACTCGCCGAGCTTGTGGCCGACCATCGACTCGGTGACGAACACCGGGACGTGCTTACGGCCATCGTGCACCGCGATCGTGTGGCCGAGCATGGCCGGGAAGATCACGGAGCGACGGGACCAGGTCTTGATGACGTTCTGGGTACCCGCCTCGTTCTGCGCGTCCACCTTCTTGAGAAGGTGGCCGTCGATGAAGGGGCCCTTCTTGAGACTGCGCGGCATCTGACCTGCTCCTAGCGCTTCTTGTTGGTCTTGCGGCGGCGCACGATGAGAGCGTCCGACGCCTTCTTCGGGCGACGGGTGCGACCCTCCTTCTGGCCCCACGGCGAGACCGGGTGGCGGCCACCAGAGGTCTTACCCTCACCACCACCGTGCGGGTGGTCGATCGGGTTCATGGCGACACCACGCACGGTCGGGCGGACGCCCTTCCAGCGCATACGGCCGGCCTTGCCCCAGTTGATGTTCGACTGCTCGGCGTTGCCGACCTCGCCGACGGTCGCGCGGCAGCGCGCGTCCACCAGGCGGATCTCACCGGAGGGCATGCGCAGGTGCGCCATCTTGCCCTCACGCGCCAGCAGCTGGATGCCGGAGCCGGCGGAGCGGGCCAGCTTGGCACCGCCGCCGGGACGCAGCTCCACCGCGTGGATGGTGGTACCGACCGGGATGTTGCGCAGCGGCAGGTTGTTGCCCGGCTTGATGTCGGCGCCAGGGCCGTTCTCAATCCGGTCACCCTGCGTGATGCCACGCGGCGCGATGATGTAGCGCTTCTCGCCGTCCAGGTAGTGCAGGAGCGCGATGCGCGCGGTGCGGTTCGGGTCGTACTCGATGTGCGCGACCTTCGCCGGCACGCCGTCCTTGTCGTGACGACGGAAGTCGATCACGCGGTAGGCGCGCTTGTGACCGCCACCCTGGTGGCGAACGGTGATCCGACCGGCGTTGTTACGGCCGCCCTTGCTGTGCAGGGGGCGAACCAGCGACTTCTCCGGGGTGGACCGCGTGATCTCTACGAAGTCGGCCACGCTGGAGCCACGACGGCCCGGCGTAGTCGGCTTGTACTTGCGGATGCCCATTTGGCTCTCTCGTCCTCGTCCTTATCGACGATCACGATCCCCGTTAGGAGACCGGACCACCGAAGATGTCGATGCGGTTGCCCTCAGCCAGCGTCACGATGGCGCGCTTGGTGTCCTTGCGCTTGCCAAAGCCCGTCTTGGAGCGCTTGCGCTTGCCCTGACGGTTGAGCGTGTTGACGGACTCGACCTTGACCGAGAAGACCGCCTCGACGGCCTGCTTGATCTGGGTCTTGTTGGCACCGGGCGACACGACGAACGTGTACTTGTTCTCGTCGAGGAGCGAGTAGCTCTTCTCCGAGATGACCGGCTTCACCAGGACGTCACGGGGGTCCGTGAACGTCTTGCTCGTGATCTCTGCAGCCATCAGGCGGCGCTCCCTTCGAGCTCGCCCTCAGCAGCCACGGCCTTGGCGGACGCGGCCGGACCGGCCACGAAACGCTCGAAGGCGGCCTGGGTGAAGACCACATCGTCGGAGACGAGCACGTCGTAGGTGTTCAGCTGACCGGCGTCCAGGATGTGCACGTTCGGCAGGTTGCGGGCGCTCTTGAGACCCAGCTCGTCGGCACGCTCGACGACGAGGAGGATGTTCTTGCGCTCGGTGATCTTGCCGAACAGACCCTTGGCGGCCTTGGTCGACGGCGCCTCGGTCGCGGTCACGTCGGTGACGACGTGGATGCGGTTGTGGCGGGCCCGGTCGGTGAGCGCACCGCGCAGGGCGGCGGCGATCATCTTCTTCGGGGTCCGCTGCGAGTAGTCGCGCGGCACGGGACCGTGCACAACGCCACCGCCGGCGAACTGCGGCGCACGGGTCGAGCCCTGACGGGCGCGGCCGGTGCCCTTCTGGCGGTACGGCTTCTTGCCGCCACCGCGGACCTCGGCGCGGGTCTTGGTCTTGTGGGTGCCCTGACGGGCCGCAGCAAGCTGCGCCACGACGACCTGGTGCATCAGCGGAACGCTGACCTTCGCGTCGAAGATCTCGGCCGGCAGCTCGAGGCTGCCGGTCTTGTCGCCCGAGGGCGACAGGATGTCAATGGTGCTCATATCCTCACAGCCCCTTCGCCGCGGTGCGGACGAGGATGAGGCCGCCGTTCGGGCCCGGGATTGCGCCCTTGATCAGGAGCAGCCCCTTCTCCGCGTCAACGGCATGGATGGTCAGGTTCTGGGTGGTCACACGCTCGTGGCCCATCCGGCCGGCCATCCTCACGCCCTTGAACACGCGACCCGGGGTGGCGCAGCCACCGATCGAGCCGGGCGAACGGTGCTTGCGCTGCACACCGTGACCGGCGCCGAGGCCCCGGAAGTTGTGGCGCTTCATGACACCGGCGAAGCCCTTGCCCTTGGAGGTGCCGGTCACGTCGACCTTGACACCCGCCTCGAACAGCTCGGCGGTGATCTCCTGGCCCAGGGTGTACTCGGACGCGTCCGAGGTACGGAGCTCGACCAGGTGGCGACGGGGGGTGACACCGGCCTTGGCGAAGTGGCCCGCGAGGGGCTTGTTCACCTTGCGGGGGTCGATCTCGCCGAAGCCGATCTGGACGGCGTCGTAGCCGGCCGGGCTGTCGGCGGTGTGGACCTGGGTCACGACATTGGGCCCAGCCTTGACGACGGTCACCGGGACGACCCGGTTGTTCTCGTCCCAGACCTGGGTCATGCCGAGCTTCTCGCCCAGGATGCCCTTAATCTGCTTAGCCATCTTCGGTGCGCCTCTCAGAGCTTGATCTCGATGTCGACGCCAGCCGGCAGGTCGAGACGCATGAGCGAGTCAACCGTCTTCGGCGTGGGGTCGAGGATGTCGATCAGACGCTTGTGAGTGCGCATCTCGAAGTGCTCGCGCGAGTCCTTGTACTTGTGCGGCGAGCGGATGACGCAGTACACGTTCTTCTCAGTGGGCAGCGGCACCGGGCCTGCGACCTGCGCACCAGTACGGATCACCGTCTCGACGATCTTCTTCGCCGAGGAGTCGATGACCTCGTGGTCGTAGGCCTTGAGCCGGATGCGGATCTTCTGTCCCGCCATGGCTACTCAGTAGTCCTTTGTCCTTAGTCACTGCACGACTTCTCCGCCGACCCCCGCGCTCGGGCGTGTCGCACTCGCGCTTGCAAAAAACCGGCGAAGTACTTCGTCGGTTTCGAACTTTCGGGGTGAGGAGAGCCGGGTCGAGGCCCCGCACACGCTTCCCGGAAGATTCCCGTACTTTCGCCCCGCAGCTGCCGTGGCGTAGAAGTCACGCTTGACGGCCATCACGGGAACGACGAGTACATGGGACTCGCTTCCGGTCCTCCCGGCGGGAGGCGCGCAGCATCGGCACTCAACCGAGCAACTTGGACATACTGCCACATGGAGCAGCCCGGATGCCAATCGGGGCCGGTGAGGCGTACCTCACCGGCCCCGATGGGGTGGAACGGCTGCTCAGCCCTTGCGCCAGAGCACCCAGCCGCGCTCAGCGCTGTACTTCGCGACGTGCCAGCCCGGGAGCGGCTTCTCCCAGCTGGACTCCGGCTTCGGCTCGACTTCCTTGCCCTTGGCGTCCTTGGCGACGTCCTCCTTGGGCTTGGGGTAGGTCAGCAGCATGGCGGTGGCCTGCTCCGGCGGGGTGTTGCCGTGCTTGACGTTGCTGGTCCAGACCCGGCCCTGGTAGACCTCGAAGGCCAGCGACATCCGGGTGCCCCAGGGGAGGTCCCAGTCCAGGATCACGCTGTCGTCCTTGCCGATGCCGGCCTCCTTGGCCAGGCCGACGGACTCGTACTTGCGGGTCTTGGAGTGCGGCTCGGCGACGTTGTCGGTGACGGCGACCGTGGCGAAGGCGGCGAAGATCGTCAGGCAGCCCACGACGGCCGCGACCACCCGGCGCCCGCCGGCCACCCGCAGCAGCAGGCAGGCGGCCAGCACGGCGAGCGCGCCGATCGTCGTGCGGCCCATGTGCAGGCCGTCCCAGGTCGAGGCGAGGAACTGGGCGTCCGGCACGGCCCACGGGATGATCCAGACGTTGAGCTTGGAGCCCGCGTACTCGGTGACCGACAGCCCGGCGACCACGAGGACCACCGCGCCGACCCCGGCCAGCCGCAGCACCGAACGCGTCCCCGCCCGGAACAGCACGGCCAGGCCGACCACCACGAACACCGGCACCAGCACGGCGCAGTAGCGGGCGTACACCCAGTTGTCGACGCGGTTGTCGTCCGCGAGGCCGGCGGCGGAGGCCAGCGCGGTGCCGCACAGCATGGCGACCATGCAGAAGGCCACCACCCGCTCGGCCACCGGGAACCGGCGCTGGAACACGGCCACCACGCACAGCACGAAGGCGATCGCCCCGAGGCCGTAGGTGGAGATCATGAAGTACCAGAGCTCGCCGAAGGTCCGGACGATGATCGTGCCGAGGAACTTGCGGGTCTCCAGGTTGTCGAAGACCTTGTTGCCGACCCCGGCCCCCGGCACGTCCTTGAACTGGCCGGTGACGTAGGAGGCCAGCAGCTTGACGCCGAGGAAGGCCACCCCGAGCGCGCCGATCCCGACCGCCGAGGAGAGCCGCGGGGCCCAGCCGAAGGCCAGCACCACGAGCAGGACCAGCGCGGTCAGCGCCACGACCACGCCGCCGCGGTCGTGGGTGGCCATCGAGTAGCCGGCCGCCAGGCTCATCGCCACCGCGTGCAGCGAGCGCCGGCGCAGCGATCCGGGCGAGAGCCAGCCGTGCATCCCGATCAGCCAGACCAGCAGGAGCACCGGGAGGACGGCGTCCGTCATGACGAACTGGGAGTAGAAGATCACCGGCGGGAACAGCGCGACCGCGGTCCCCGCCAGGAAGGCGTGCGGCCGGCCCAGGCCCAGGCGGCGCGCCGCCACGAAGGCCAGCGGGAAGACCAGCGCGTTGAGCACCGCGTTGATGCCCATGATCAGGTGGTACGCGGTCGCGGGGTTGTCGGCGATCCGCAACGCCGGTGAGATCAGCAGCGGGTAGCCGCCGGGGATGATCACACCGGTGGGCATCTCGCTGGCGGGCCGGCCGGCCAGCACCCGCGCGATCGCGAGGTAGCCGTCCTCGTCCGCGTGCACCGAGGGGTAGTAGTTGTGGATCGACAGCGACAACCGGAAGGCCAGCTGCGCGAGGTAGCCGAGCAGGACGGCCGTCGGCCAGAACCAGCGGTGGGCGGCCAGAGCCCTCAGTCGGAGAAGCGCGGCCGGAGGGGCCTGCTTCTCGGCGGCCCCGGTCTCGTTCCCGTCACCGCCCTCCTTCAACATCTGCCCGTCGGTCGCATGGGCAGAATCGATCAGCGGCTGCACCGGGACACTTCCCTCGTTGTTGGAACCAGCACTTGTCATGTCTTTCTCACAGGTGCCCGCGAGTCGCCCACACGCACCCCCAGTCGTCGGATCGCACGGGAAGTCTGCCATGCGGCCCGATGTGCAGCCACCGTGATCATTCGGTGAATCGTGCACGTCCGAACGCCCTGGGCAACCGCCTCTCCACGTCCGCCCGCCCATCGCTCCGCGACCACCCGCACGTCGCCCGCCGTCCTGGACAACGCGGGGGCGACGGGCGGGCGTTCAGCCCCGGCCCGCCGCCCGCGGCGGATCAGCTGCTGCGGACGGCGCGACCGACCATGGCACCGGCGTGGGCGAAGTCACCCGCGCCGAGGCGCCCGGCGGCCACCATCAGCGCGTGCAGCCGGGACGACAGGTGCAGGTCGGCCGAGCGGGCCGCGGCGTTCCAGCCCTTGGCGCGCAGCTCCTTGGCGATCAGCGCGTAGTACTTCAGCTCCTCGTCGAAGCGCTTGCCGTCCTTGACCCGGTTCGAGGAGTCGCTGGCCTGGTGACGGCGGTAGCGGAACACCTCGCGCTCGTCGACCAGCAGGTTCCCGCCCTCCATGAGCATGTCGACCATGAACGCCAGGTCGTGCACGGCGTCGATGTCCGGACGGTACGGGATCTTCGACAGCGCGGACTGCCGGTAGAGGAGCGACGGGGTGTACAGCCAGTTCCCGGACAGCAGGCTCTTCACCGCGTCCTCACCGCTGATCAGACCGGCCTTGCGGGCCGGGGCGGCGATCCGGCGCTTGACCTTGTCGCCGATGCCGAGCGACGGCACCAGGTTCCCGTCGCTGTCCATCACCTTCACGCCCGGCTGGACCGCGATCGCGTGCGGGTCGGCCTTCATCCGCTCCAGGACGACGTCCAGGTAGTCGGGCTCCAGCAGGTCGTCGGCGCCCATCATCGAGACGAACTCGCGCTCGGCCAGGGTCGACGCCTTGTAGGTGTTGCCGTTGGGGCCCAGCCGCTCCTCGTTGCGGACGTAGCGGATCCGGTCGTCGTTCAGGCCCTCGATGTACTCCAGCGCCCGGTTGCCCGGGTACTGGTCGTCCACCACGGTCAGCCGCCAGTCCTGCTGGTGCTGGGCCCGGATGCTGTCGATGGTGGCGAACAGGTACTCCGGGTCGCCGTAGTACGGGATGACGAAATCGACGCTCATGACGGCGCCGCACCTCCTGGTCCTGGATCACACTTCGGTGCCGCCCGGCCGCGGCCGTCGGGCGGGTCCAGTCAACCAGCTTCCGGCCGGTGATCACCCCGCGGTGCCGTTCCCGAGCACCGCACCACCCCCTGGCGGAGCGGTCCGGTGGACCCCCCGGTTCACCACCCCCGTCGGAATCGTGGATTTCCCCGCTTCATCCGGAATCGTCGATCGACGCGGCAGGTGTCCACTTTGTCAGCGGATTCCCGGCATTCCGTACACATTCGGAGGCGATTTACCGCTCCTGTTAAAGTCCCCTTCGGGGCACCGCGCCCCCACCGGGTTTCGAAGGGCTCCCGAATGACCATCAGCGCACTCGACGAGCTCGAAGAGACGAGCCGGCCGCGCACCACTCCAGCTGATTCCACCACCTCCCCGCGGCCGTCCGCCGGCCGCCCGGAATCGCGGTGGTGGCTGATCGCCGAGGGCGCGACGGGTGTGATAACGGCCCTGTTCGCGACGTGGCTCGCGCGCTACGTGAACGTGAACCCCATGCTGCGGATGGGCCAGGTGAGCGGGCTCGCCTCGCTCCAGCTCTTTCTGCTGCTGATGCTCGGGGCGACGCTCGCCGTGGTCATTCCGACAATGCGCCGCTGGAATCTGCTCCCGGTGCAACTCGGCGCGGCCGCAATCTCCGGACTGGCCACCGGAATAACCGCGGCGGGCATCTCGGTCGCGCTGAAGGGCACCAGCTGGCCGCTGAACGGCCAGGACGGCGACTCGGTGACCCTGCAGAACTGGGCCTACCAACTGCTCCACGGCGGCTCGGTGGACCAGACCTATCCCCCGCTCTTCCCCCACCTGCTGAGCCTGACCACGCGCTTCGTCACCGACGGCGACCCGGGCCACGCGCTCAAGCTGCTCGACCTGGTGTTCACCGCGCTGCTCGGCCCCACCGCCTACCTCGCGTGGCGGCTGCTGCTGCCCCCGCTGTGGGCGCTCGGGATCGGCGTCACCGCCGCGCTCCCGCTGATGGACCCGTACAAGCCGTACACCTCGATGGTCCTGGTCGGCCTGCTCCCCGTGCTGGCCAAGCTGATCCAGCTGATCCAGCGCGCCCAACTGCTGCGCCGGCGCGAGGCCGTACTGCTCGGCGCGGCCGTCGGCGGCACCCTCGGGGTGCTGTTCCTGCTCTACTCCGGCTGGTTCGTCTGGTCCGCCGCGGGGCTGGTCGTGCTCGGCCTGGTCCTCCTGGTCCGGCTGCAGCGGGTGCACGGCTTCCGCGCCCTGGGCGTCGCCGGGCTGCTGCTGGGTACCACCGCCGGAACGTTCCTGCTGGTCTCCGGCGCCTACCTGTACCGGCTGCTCACCGCGGCCGGTGCGGCCGTCGACCGGTACTGCTACTTCGACGTCTACACCGAGCCCACCTACTTCGCGATGTCGGGCAGCGACGTGCCCGGGGCGCTGGCGTACAGCAGCTGGCCGCTGCCGGGCGAGATCGGCGGTGTCGGCCTGTTCGTGCTGCTGCTGCTCGCCGGGGCCGGCGCGGCGCTCGCGCTCGGACCGCGCAACTCCGTCGTGCTGGCGGTGGCCGCGGCGGCGGCGAGCGCCTTCCTGATGCGCTACTGGTACGCGTCGCACATGTTCCAGAACCAGGCGATCATGCTCTACCCGCGCACCAACGCCCAGCTGCTGTACTGCTTCGTCGTGCTCACCGGCCTCGCACTCTTCCTCGGCGCGGAGCGCTACCGCGGCCGGCGGCTCAAGACCGAGCGCGCGCCCGGCCCGATGGCCGTCGGCCGCACGCCGCGCGGCGCCGTGGTGGGCGCGTTCTGCGCCCTCGGGCTGCTGTTCGGCATGGCCGCCTCCTCCACCGCCAGCGCCTACATGCCGCAGGACCCGAAGCTGCGGTCCGGCTACGGCAACTTCGCCTGGACGGCGCAGACCCTGCGCTCGCCGTCGGGCAGCTGCTCGCCGTACACGACGGCGGAGGCCTGCCGGGCGTCGGCACCGCCGGAGGAGGTCGCGGTCTTCCTGGAGCAGAAGGCCGCCGAGCAGGCGCGGCAGCTACAGCTCCAGCAGGGGCAGCCGCTGAAGTCGCCCTGCTCGGACTACAACCCGTACCCGAAGGCCGGCGGCCGCGACTCCTCCTCCGGTCGGCTCACCGCCGCGATGGCCGCCCTGGTCCGCGGCTGACCGCGGCCCGGCACCCCGGTACGACGAAGCCCTTCCCGCGGATGGACGCGGGAAGGGCTTCGTGGCGTACGGGTCGGATCAGTGGCCGTCGAGGGCGTAGATCCTGACCGGGTCGTTCCCGCTGACCAGCCGGAACCGGGTCGGGGCGGTCTCCACCCGGTCGACCAGCTGCTTGTCCCGCCAGCCGGACGGGTCGAGCGCGAGGTACTGCGCGCCCGCGCGGTGCAGGGAGGCCTCGAAGGTCGTGAGGTCGTTGTCGCCCTGGACCTGGACGAGCTTGCGCTCCATCTTCATGCCCATCAGCGGCAGCCGGATGTCCGGCCCGGTGTCCGAGAGCGCGATGACCGAGCCCTTGGGCAGCTTGCGCGCGCTGGGGAAGGTGAACCACGGCCAGACCGTGTCCTGCTGGGTGCGGGTGTTGCGCATCAGGTCGACGGCCTCGTCCACCGTGTAGTGGTGCCAGTCCGAGGCCTGCACGAAGGTGGGCTCGCTGGTCCGCCACATCGAGTTGCCGGTGGTCCCCACCAGGGCGAACCCGACGGCCACCGCGACCGCCCAGCGGGCGTACCCGGCCGCTCCGGCCGGCCGCTCGCTCGTCCCGGTGACCCAGGTCAGGAACACCGCGAGGAAGACGCCGCCGAGGATCGGCAGGTAGACGGTGTAGCGCGCCCACCACGGGCCGGGGCTGGCGGCGGCCATCACCAGCATCGGCAGCAGCAGGCCCAGCAGCGGCGCCCACTGGCGGCGCACCACGAAGACGACCAGGCCCAGCAGCACGCCGGGCAGCAGCACCCAGAGCCAGCCGGTGCCCAGGCCGCCCAGCCGCTGGTCGTAGGAGAAGGGGTTGGCGACCGGGGTGGTCCAGGACTCCCAGAGCTGCGCCGGAACGCCGCCGGCGGACTTGATCACGCCCGGGGTGTTGTTGACCATGATCAGGTCCTGGACGGTCCCCTTGCCGGTGAACCCGAACATCGTGAACGGGTAGAAGGGGTTGTCGTACTTGATCCAGGTCCGGATGTACCAGTACGAGGACAGCAGCACCGAGGGCAGCACCATGGCCGTGCCGAGGACCACCAGCCGGCCCACCCCGTACCGCAGGGTCACGGCGGAGCCGGAGTCGGCGGCGGCCGCGCGGCGGTCCGCGAGGAAGGTCACCACGACCTGGCCGATGCCCACCGCGACGACGCAGGCCATGGTCAGCAGGTTGGAGGCCTTGACGCTGGTGCCGAGCGCCAGCGCGAGGCCGGCCAGCCACAGGTGGTTGAGCCGCCCCTCGACGGCGCCCCGGCCGCTCGGCAGGGCCAGCACGAACTGGAACGCGGCCGCCGCGGTGGTCGCCGCGCCCACGTCGACGTAGGAGGTCGAGGACTGGGCGATGACGGCGGGGATGGTCAGGAAGCCGAGGCCGGCCAGCAGCGCGTGGTCCCGGCGGGCGCCGAACCGCACCGCCAGTCCGACCGCGGCGGTGAAGCCGAGCAGGAAGAAGGGCAGGCCCGCGGCCCAGGACCAGCGCAGGGTGTGGGTGAAGACGCCGGCCCAGGCCCCGAGGACCTCCTGGCCCTGCGGGTAGACGTCCGACCAGAACGCGGCCGGGGTGTGGCCTATCCGGCCCTCCTGGATCCACTGCGCCGGGCCGACCAGGTGGTACCACATGCCGTCCCACTCGCTGGGCAGCACGAACGAGCCGAGCGCGATCCGCCAGCCGTACACCGTCAGCACCAGCAGCGCCAGGACGACCACGGCCGGGTTGCGCCAGATCGACCCGCAGCGGCGGACCGCGCGCAGGACGCCGGAGACCGTCTCGCGGTGGCGGATCAGCAGCGCGGGCCGGGTGCGCACCACGACCACCTCGGCCGCACCGACCAGGACGGCCGCGGCGAGCATCGGAACCGGCTTGAGGCCGTGCACCGGAACGCCGATCAGCAGGGCCAGCCCGATCAACTGGGCCACCGCCGCCATGATCCAGCCCGAGACGGCCTCAGCGGCGCGCCACGGACCTATCGCTCCGATCACATGCGCCGTTCCGACGGCCGTCGCCAAGAGAGCTGTCAACAGCCCCAGTACGCCCACGAGAGATCCTCAACCCATCCACAATGCGGCCTCATGCGGCGCTTGACAGTGACCTGGGCGACGGTACCAGAGGCATCCAAACGCCTAATCGATTACCCAACCGGAGGTAAATTGTCCGAATAGTCACCGCTCGTCCCGTGCGTAGGAGCGGCATAAGAGGGGTGTGGGGGGTGCTCGAAGGGCGTTCGAGCCGGTCTGTATCCTTGCCGTGCACGCGTGTCGCCGGGGGGCTCCCAGGGCTGCCAGGGGTCAGTGGTGCCGAGGTTTCTGCGGTACCGAGGTGACGCCCGAGTCCCCCGCACCAGGAGGCGCGCTTTCCCGCTTCTTCGTCAGAGGACAACCAGAATGGCCCAGATTCTCCGGGCGTTGCAACGGGTGGACAACCAAGTCCACCGATCGGTCCGTGAGCGGTTCGGCGACAAGCGTTCGGTTGACGTCAGCAAGGCCCTGTCCTGGACCGGCGAGCACGCCGCAGGCTGGCTCGCGCTCGGTGTCGCCGGTGCGATCGTCGACAGCGAGCGCCGCGGCAGCTGGCTGCGGGCCACCGCCGCCGTGGCCGGCGCGCACGCCGCCAGCATGGCCGTCAAGCGCGTCGTGCGCCGCCCCCGGCCGAACGGCCCGGGCATGGAGCCGCTCGTGAAGACCGCCGGGAAGCACAGCTTCCCGAGCTCGCACGCCACCTCCTCCGCCGCCGCGGTGGTCGCCTTCGCGCCGCTGCTGCCCGCGGCGACCATCGCCCCGGTCGCCGGCGCGGTGTGCTTCTCCCGCCTGGTCGTCGGTGTCCACTACATGTCCGACGTGGTCGGGGGCGCCGCGCTCGGCGCCGCCGTCGCCGCGGCCGGCCGGTCCTGGATCACCAAGGGACGCCAGGCCGATGTCTGAGGCGACCCTGGATTCCCCGATCGAGGCCGCTCCGGACATAACCGCCGCGCAGGAGTTCCGCGCCGCGGTCGAGGCCGACACCGCGCCCGCCGTCCGCCCGTTCCGGCTCAAGGCGCTCCCCGGCGGCCTGATCCGCAACGCCCGGCCCCGCCAGTGGGTCAAGAACGTGCTCGTCCTCGCCGCTCCCGGCGCGGCGGGCATGCTCACCCACAGCCACGTGCTGCGCCAGGTCGGCATCGTCTTCGTGCTCTTCTGCGCGGCGGCGTCGGCGATCTACTTCCTCAACGACGCCATGGACGTCGAGGCGGACCGCGCCCACCCGACCAAGCGCAACCGCCCGATCGCCGCCGGCATCGTGCCGCTGCCGGTCGCCTACCTGTGCGCCGCGCTCCTCGCCGGCGGCGCCATCACCGGCGCCCTGCTGCTCTGCAACACCCCGACCGCCATCGCGCTCGGCTGCTACCTGGTGATGCAGTTCCTGTACTGCACCGGGCTCAAGCACATCCTGGTGGTCGACCTCGCCTTCGTCACCTCCGGCTTCCTGATCCGCGCCATGATCGGCGGCCTCGCCGCCGGGATCCAGCTCTCCCAGTGGTTCCTGATCACCACCGGGTTCGCCGCGCTCTTCATGGTCGCGGCCAAGCGCTACTCCGAGCTGGTCAACATGGGCGACAAGGTCGGCAGCTCGCGCAAGGTCCTCGCCGAGTACAGCGACAGCTACCTGCGCTTCGTCTGGCAGGCCTCGGCCGCCGTCACCGTGCTCAGCTACTGCCTCTGGTCCTCCGACCACACCGGCAACGCCGACACCGCGCTGCGCCAGATCACCGTGCTCCCGTTCGTCTTCGCCATCCTGCGGTACGCGGTCTTCGCCGACCGCGGCGCCGCCGAGGCCCCGGAGAACGTGGTGCTGAAGGACCGTCCGCTGCTGCTGCTCGGCGCCATCTGGGCCGGGCTGTACGGCTTCTCCGTCCTGGGTACCGTCTGACATGGCGAGCCGTGAACAGCTCCGTTCCGCACTGCCGGAGCTGCTGAAGTTCGGGGTCATCGGCGGGCTCGGCTACGCCACCGACGTCGTCCTGTTCGTCCTGCTGCGCGACCCGCTCGGCCCGGTCCTCGGCAAGGTGGTCTCGCTGAGCGCCTCGACCGCGGTCGCGTTCGTCGGGAACAAGTACTGGACGTTCCGGGAGCGCCGGGCCGGCGCGCCGACCGGCGGGACCGGCCGGGAGACCGCGCTGTTCCTCGTGGTCAACCTGGTGGGCGCGCTGGTCCAGCTCGGCTGCCTCGGCTTCTCGCACTACCTGCTCCACCTGACCAGCCCCACCGCGGACCTGGTCTCCAGCAGCGTGATCGGCATGGCCCTGGCCACCGCCCTGCGGTTCTGGGGCACCAGGACCCTGGTGTTCCGCGAGGCCCGCGCCTGAACCGTCCGACCGTACGAGGAAGGGCCGCACCGATGGGTGCGGCCCTTCCTCGTATGCGCGCCCCGCCCTGCGGGGCCGCCCGGTCAGTTCTCGGAGCCGACCGGGGCGTCCAGGCGGTCGTTGTTGTGCCGGATGCCCTCGGTGATGGCCACGGTGCGGGCCAGGTCCGTGAGCTTCTTCTCCAGCGAGCGGAAGCGCAGGTAGGTGTTGAGGGTGAGGAAGCCCATCGCGATCACCATCAGGTAGAGCACCAGGTCGGTGCCGCGGCCGACGCCGAGGGCGGTGGCCAGCTTGGTCACGCCGGCCGGCCACAGGATGGCGACGACGTTGACGACCACGAACAGCGAGAAGGCGATCCGCTTCCACGCCCGGGTGTTCGCGGCGTCCCAGCGCCGGACGAACAGGAGGGCCATGGCCACCGCGGCCACGACCAGGATCAGCTGGATCCAGAGGTGATTCATCGGCGGTTACGCTCCCGCAGCGAGATGTCGAAGAGGATGTTCACGCCGTTGATCAGGGACTGGCCCTTGGCGCGCGAGTAGTCGGTGTAGAGGATGTCCACCGGCAGCTCGGCGACCCGCAGGTCCGAGCCGGCGAGGAAGGAGACGATCTCCGAAGCGTGCGCCATGCCGTTCATGGTGATCTTGATGCGGCTGGCCGCTTCGCGGTTCATCACGCGCAGACCGTTGTGCGCGTCGGTGAGCTTCAGCTTGCGGGCCGTCGGGCTGACCGCCGCGGCGGTGCGGAGCACCACCCGCTTGATCCACGGCACCTGGCCGGTCTGCTCGATGAAGCGGGAGCCGAGCACGATGTCGGCCTCGCCCTCGCGCAGCAGCGCCACCATCTTCTCGACGTCGGCGGTCTGGTGCTGGCCGTCCGCGTCGAAGGTCGCGAAGTACTCGGCGCCGTCCTGGGCCAGGGCGTACTTCAGGCCGGTCTGCAGCGCGGCGCCCTGCCCCAGGTTGACCGGGTGGCGCACCAGGTGCGCGCCGGTCGTCATGACGTGCTTGGCGGTGTCGTCGGTGCAGCCGTCGTCGATCACCACGATGTTCGGGAAGGTCTTGCGAGCCCCCTCCACGACCTCGGCGATCACCTGGCCTTCGTTGTAGGCCGGGATCACCAGCCAGACGTTGTCATACTCGGACACAGGTGCTCCATGCTTGGCGAACGGCACGGCGTCCCGTGCCTCGGGTCTGTCTGTCGGTGATGATCATGGGCGACGGCCGATCACGGTCCGGTCCCCCGCCTCAGGAGGTCCGCAGCGGCTCGGCCGCGGTCCGGTCGGCGGGTGCTGCGGGCCGGGAGGGGAAGGCGCGGTACAGCGACCACAGCATCAGTACGGCACTGACCAGCGAGCCCGCCAGGTACGCGAACTCCGCGCGGAGGCCGACGGCACCCGGAGCGAGCGCGACAGCCACCAATGCTACGGAACCGGCGGTCCAACCGACCAGCTGGCGCCGGTGCTGGGCGCTCGACATCAGCGCCTGACCGAACACCGTCGCGAGGACGTAGCAGAGCGTCCCGAAGACCAGCCAGGTGAAGTCCAGCGGGCCCAGGACGTCCTTGGCGTTGAAGAGCAGCGGGTTGAGCTTGGAGCCGAGCACGATCACCGGCAGGCCGCCGCCGATGCACATCGCGGCCACGATCGCGGTGGTGCGGGTCAGCACCTTGCGGAACTCGGCGTGGTCGCCGGCCGCGGCGGCGCCGGAGAGCGCGGAGACCATCGAGGCCTGGAGGGCGCTGTAGGCGAACAGCGGGGCACGGGCCATCACCACCGCCTGGCCGATCGCGAAGACCAGCGCGTCGGAGGCCTCGGAGTGCTTCGGCGAGAGCAGGCGGACGCAGACCACCGTCGCGTTGACGACCAGCTGGCTGAGCATCACCGAGGCGATCAGCAGGCCGAGGCCGCCGGTCAGCTGCTTCCAGGACACCTCCGGGCCGGGGGTGCGCTCGGCGAGGGTGTCGCGCAGGCCGATCAGCGAGGCGGCCAGCGGGGAGACGAAGAGGATCAGGCCGAAGACCAGCGCCGAGTGCAGGCCGACCGCCGCGGCCAGCGCGGCCAGGCCGATCCGCAGGCCGCCGTCGACCGCCAGCTGCGTGCCGTACGGGCCGAACAGCCCGAGGCCGGCCAGCGCACCGCGGGCGACCGAGCTGACCGCGAGGCCGGCCAGGCCGCCGGCCAGCGCGAGCACCAGGGCCCGGTCACCGCTGAACAGCAGGTCGGCGACCGGGCGGGCGGCGACCGCCAGCACCGCGCAGACCGCGACCAGGAGCCCCATGGCGAGCAGCAGCATCCGCCGCACCGCGGGCAGCGCGCCGTGTCCGGCGACCTTGCGGGCGGCCACCAGGCGGGTCAGTTCGAGCTCGACGGGCTGGAAGAGCCCCCACCCCACGGACATCACGATGGTCCAGAGCATCGTCACGTTGGCCTTGCCGACGGCGCTCAGGCTGTAGCCCACGAGCGCCATGTAGACGTACGCGGAAGCCCCGAGCACCACCGTGCCACCGACCACGAGCCGGGCCCCCGGGGGAAGTACCCCGAGCAGCTTGGCGATCGGGTTCTTCATCACATGACCACCGAATTCACCGGCCGGCCTTGCCACACGTCTCCGCACGAGGCCGGCCGGGCCGTGCGATTGCTGTGAATAGTAGCGGGTGGCCGTGAATGCCCGGTGCGCGTCGGTTTCCCGGCGGACTCCTCGTCGGGCCCGGGGGCAGTGCGGCCCCGGGGCTGCGTCCGGAGCACGTCCGGGTCGCCCGGTACGGCGACCGTCACCCCCTGCTCCGCCCCAGCATACCGAGCGCCCCATTACCCCATGTGGCCGAGGGGTGCAAAACGGGCGTCGGCGAACGGCCGGGCCGGGTGGCGGCCCGGCCGGTCCGGCCGGCGGTTCAGGAGCCGGAGGACGGTCCGGACGGTCCGGCGGGCCCGGCGGGCCCGGCGCGGAAGACCCAGACCTTCAGCAGGACGAACCGGGCCACCGTGGCCAGCCCGTTGGCGACCACCAGCCCGCCGACCTCGACCGGCCGGGAGGCGTCCGGCACCACCCGGTCGAGCAGGGCGAGCACCCCCGAGCTGAGGCCGAGCCCGATCAGGAAGGCCACCGCACCCTGCAGCTGGTGGCGGACCATCCCCTGCGAGCCGACCACCCCGAAGGTGAAGCGCCGGTTGGCCGCCGTGTTGGCCACCGCGCTGACGGCCAGGGCGATCAGGTTGGCTGCCTGCGGGTCGGTGAACCACCGCGCGACGACGAACAGCCCGAGGTAGAAGACGGTGCTGAGGACGCCGATGACCAGGAAGGACGGCAGCTGGCGGCGGGCCCCGGGGGCGGGCCCGGCGGGCTCCTCGGTGGGCGTCACAGCCCCCGGCCCCGCTGCTCGTCGTCCTCGGCCGAGTCGTAGCCGACGAAGTAGGTCGGCCGCGCCTGCACCGCCGAGTAGATCCGGCCCACGTACTCCCCCAGCAGCCCGACGCAGATCAGCTGCACGCCGCCGAGGAAGAGCATCCCGATGAACAGCGAGGACCAGCCGGGCACCGTCGACCCGAGCGCGTACGAGACGGTGGCGTGGATCCCCAGTGCGATGCAGACCACGAAGCTGACCAGGCCGAGGTAGGTGGCCAGCCGCAGCGGGGCGGCGGAGAAGTTGGTGATGCTGTCCAGCGCGAGCCGCACCATCTTGGACAGCGGGTAGTGGGTGCCGCCGGCCACCCGCTCCTCGCGGACGTACACCACCTCGCCGCTGGGGAAGCCGAGCCACGGCACCAGCAGCCGGTAGACCGGCTGGTGCTCGGGCAGCTGCTTGAGGGCGTCCACGGCGGCGCGGCTGAGCAGCCGGAAGTCACCGGCCTGGTTGGGCATCCGCTTGCCGACCAGCCGGCGCATCAGCCAGTAGTACGCGCCCGCCGAGCGCCGCTTGAAGGCCGTGTCGGTGGCGCGGTCCCCGCGCACCCCGTAGACCACGTCGAAGCCCTGCTCACGGGCCAGGTCGAGCATCTCCGGGATCTTCTCCGGCGGGTCCTGGAGGTCGGCGTCGATGCTGACCACGTAGTCGCCGAGCGCCCGGTGGATGCCGGCGGTGAGCGCGGCCTGGTGCCCGGAGTTGCGGGAGAAGCGGACGATGCGGAACTCGGGCCAGTCCTGCCGGATCTTCTGCATCAGCACGGGTGTGGCGTCCCGGCTGCCGTCGTCCACCCCGACGACCTCGTAGTCGACCCCCAGCCCGTCCAGGATCGGACGCAGCCGCTCGACGGTCAGCGGGAGCGCCTCCTGCTCGTTGTAGATCGGCATCACGACCGACAACAGCGGTGCCGTAGACATGCGTTGGATCCCACTTTCCGCGACGGCGGGGCTGGATGGTCAGCCGACCATAACAGTCGGCCATGAGCGGCCCGTGAGAGGAAGTGCGCCCAGGTGAGCGCGGGGTTGGACGCCGAAGGGCCCCACGCACCGCGAGGTGCGTGGGGCCCTTCGGACTGGCCTGTACGAGGCAGGCAGGTCAGAGCATCAATTACTTGATGATCTTGGTGACCTGGCCGGCGCCGACGGTGCGGCCACCCTCACGGATGGCGAACTTCAGGCCCTCCTCCATGGCGATCGGCTGGATCAGCGCGACGGTCATGGCGGTGTTGTCGCCCGGCATGACCATCTCGGTGCCCTCGGGGAGGGTCACGACGCCGGTCACGTCCGTGGTACGGAAGTAGAACTGCGGGCGGTAGTTGTTGAAGAACGGGGTGTGACGGCCACCCTCGTCCTTCGACAGGATGTAGGACTGGGCCTCGAAGTCGGTGTGCGGCGTGACCGAACCCGGCTTGATGATGACCTGGCCGCGCTCGACGTCCTCGCGCTTGATGCCACGGAGCAGCAGACCGACGTTCTCACCGGCCTGGCCCTCGTCGAGCAGCTTGCGGAACATCTCGATGCCGGTGACCGTGGTGGTGGTCTTGGTCTCCTTGATGCCGATGATGTCGACAGTCTCGTTGACCTTGAGGATGCCACGCTCGATACGACCGGTGACGACGGTGCCACGACCGGTGATCGTGAAGACGTCCTCGATCGGCATCAGGAACGGCTGGTCCACGGCGCGGGCCGGGGTCGGGATGCTCTCGTCGACCGCGTGCATGAGGCCGAGGAGCTTCTCGCCCCACTCCTTGTCGCCCTCCAGCGCCTTCAGCGCGGAGACGCGGACGACCGGCAGGTCGTCGCCCGGGAACTCGTACTCGGAGAGCAGCTCGCGGACCTCGAGCTCGACGAGCTCCAGGATCTCCTCGTCGTCCACCATGTCGGCCTTGTTCAGGGCGACGACGATGTAGGGGACGCCGACCTGGCGGGCCAGGAGGACGTGCTCCTTGGTCTGCGGCATCGGGCCGTCGGTGGCGGCGACGACGAGGATCGCACCGTCCATCTGGGCCGCACCGGTGATCATGTTCTTGATGTAGTCAGCGTGACCGGGGCAGTCGACGTGGGCGTAGTGACGCGCCTCGGTCTGGTACTCGACGTGCGCGATCGAGATGGTGATACCGCGCTGACGCTCCTCCGGCGCCTTGTCGATCTGGTCGAACGGCGTGAAGGGGTTGATCTCCGGGTACGCGTCGTGCAGCACCTTGGTGATGGCCGCGGTCAGCGTGGTCTTGCCGTGGTCGATGTGACCGATGGTGCCGATGTTGACGTGGGGCTTCGTCCGCTCGAACTTCGCCTTGGCCACTGAGTCCTCCTGAGGACAGTTCCTGTACGCCGTGCTGACGTCAGTTGGTCTTTGATACGGGCCCGGCCCGGGTGCCTGAAGCACCTCGCGCCGCCCCGTGGGTGGGGGGCGGGAGGCCCCGGGAAGATCCGTCTCCGGATCCTCCCGGGTCGCCTCTCGACAGCCTAAGGGGTGTGAATCATCCCGAATGTCGGGACGTCACTCGCCCTTGGACTTGGCGATGATCTCCTCGGCCACGGCCTTGGGGACCTCGGCGTACGAGTCGAACTGCATCGAGTAGCTGGCGCGACCAGAGGTCTTGCTGCGCAGGTCACCGACGTAGCCGAACATCTCGGAGAGGGGCACCAGCGCCGTGACGACGCGGGCACCGTGACGCTCGTCCATGGACCGGATCTGGCCACGGCGAGAGTTGATGTCGCCGATCACATCGCCCATGTAGTCCTCGGGCGTGGTGACCTCGACGGCCATCATCGGCTCGAGGAGGACCGGCTTGGCCTTCTTCGCGCCTTCCTTGAAAGCCATCGAACCGGCGATCTTGAACGCGAGCTCGGAGGAGTCGACGTCGTGCGCCTGACCGTCGAGCAGGCTCACGCGGACACCCTGCAGCGGGTAGCCGGCGAGGATGCCGAACTCCATGGCCTCCTGGCAACCGGCGTCGACCGACGGGATGTACTCCCGCGGAACGCGGCCACCGGTGACCTTGTTGACGAACTCGTAGCCCTCGGCCTGCTCGAGCGGCTCGATCGCGATCTGCACCTTGGCGAACTGACCGGAACCACCGGTCTGCTTCTTGTGGGTGTAGTCGATGCGCTCGACGGCCTGACGGATCGTCTCGCGGTACGCGACCTGCGGCTTGCCGACGTTGGCCTCGACCTTGAACTCACGGCGCATACGGTCGACCAGCACCTCGAGGTGCAGCTCGCCCATACCCGCGATGATGGTCTGGCCGGTCTCCTCGTCCGTGTTGACCTGGAAGGACGGGTCCTCCTCGGCGAGACGCTGGATGGCGACACCCAGCTTCTCCTGGTCACCCTTGGACTTGGGCTCGATGGCGACGCGGATGACCGGGGCCGGGAAGTCCATGGACTCCAGGATGACCGGGTTCTTCTCGTCGGCCAGCGTCTCACCGGTGGTGGTCTGCTTGAGGCCCATGACGGCGACGATGTCGCCGGCGCCCACCGACTCGATCTCCTCACGCTTGTTCGCGTGCATGCGGTAGATCTTGCCGATGCGCTCCTTCTTGCCCTTCACGGCGTTCAGCACCGAGGTGCCGGACTCCAGGCGACCGGAGTAGATCCGGACGAAGGTGAGCTTGCCCAGGTGCGGGTCGGACATGATCTTGAACGCAAGGGCGGCGAGGGGCTCGTCGTCCGAGGCCTTGCGGGAGATCTTGGTGTCCGGGTCGTTCGGCTTGGTGCCCTCGACGGACTCGATGTCCAGCGGAGACGGCAGGTACTTGACGACCGCGTCGAGCAGGGGCTGAACGCCCTTGTTCTTGAAGGCGGTACCGCAGAAGATCGGGGTGAAGTCCGAGTTCAGGGTGCCCTTGCGGATGACGTCCTGCAGCAGCTCGACCGGGATCTCCTCGCCCTCGAGGAAGAGCTCGGCGATCTCGTCGCTGATGGTCGAGACGGTGTCGATCAGCTGCTCGCGGTACTCGTCCGCCTGCTCCTGCAGCTCGGCCGGGATGTCGACGATGTCGTACATCTCGCCCTTGGCGGCCTCGGCCGACCAGATCAGGGCCTTCATGCGGACCAGGTCGACGACGCCCTGGAAGTCCGACTCGGCACCGATCGGGAGCTGCATCACCAGCGGGGTGGCGCCGAGGCGCTCCACGATGGTGTCGACGCAGAAGAAGAAGTTCGCGCCCGTGCGGTCCAGCTTGTTGATGAAGCAGATGCGCGGGACGCCGTAGCGGTCAGCCTGCCGCCACACGGTCTCGGACTGGGGCTCGACACCGGCGACACCGTCGAACACCGTCACCGCGCCGTCGAGGACGCGCAGCGAACGCTCCACCTCGACGGTGAAGTCGACGTGACCCGGGGTGTCGATGATGTTGATGGTGTGGTCGGCATCGTCGACGGTCCAGTGACAGGTCGTCGCGGCCGACGTGATCGTGATGCCGCGCTCCTGCTCCTGCTCCATCCAGTCCATGGTGGCAGCGCCATCGTGGACCTCACCGATCTTGTACGACACACCGGTGTAGAACAGGATCCGCTCGGTGGTGGTGGTCTTGCCCGCGTCGATGTGCGCCATGATCCCGATGTTGCGGACCTTGGCGAGGTCAAGGGAGGTTGCAGCCATGGTGGCTCGTTCTCTCTCTGTCTAGTGACGGGGTACGGACTACCAGCGGTAGTGCGCGAAGGCCTTGTTGGACTCGGCCATCTTGTGGGTGTCCTCGCGACGCTTCACGGAAGCGCCCAGGCCGTTGCTGGCGTCGAGGATCTCGTTCATCAGGCGCTCGGTCATGGTCTTCTCGCGACGGGCGCGGGAGTAACCGACCATCCAGCGCAGCGCCAGGGTGCTGGCGCGGCCCGGACGGACCTCGACCGGAACCTGGTAGGTCGCGCCACCGACACGGCGGGACTTGACCTCGAGGGCCGGCTTGACGTTCTCCAGCGCGCGCTTCAGCGTCACGACCGGGTCCGAGCCGGTCTTCTCACGAACGCCCTCGAGGGCGCCGTAGACGATCCGCTCGGCGGTGGAGCGCTTGCCGTGCAGCAGGATCTTGTTGACCAGCTGGGTGACGACAGGGGAGCCGTAGACCGGGTCGATGATGACCGGGCGCTTCGGGGCGGGGCCCTTACGAGGCATTCTTACTTCTCCTTCTTGGCGCCGTAGCGGCTGCGAGCCTGCTTGCGGTTCTTGACACCCTGGGTGTCAAGCGAACCGCGGATGATCTTGTAGCGGACACCAGGAAGGTCCTTCACACGACCACCGCGCACCAGCACGATGGAGTGCTCCTGCAGGTTGTGGCCCTCGCCCGGGATGTAAGCGGTGACCTCGATCCCGCTGGTGAGGCGCACACGGGCGACCTTGCGAAGCGCCGAGTTCGGCTTCTTCGGGGTGGTCGTGTACACACGCGTGCAGACCCCACGACGCTGCGGGGAGCCCTTCAGCGCGGGAGTCTTGTTCTTCTCGACCTTGTCCTGCCGGCCCTTTCGGACCAGCTGCTGGATCGTAGGCACCGTTTCTCCGTTTTCTGTGTGCCAAGGCTTGGTGGAACTAACCTGCGGTGTCTCCCTTGCACACAACCCCGTGGTCGACCCACGCGGTCGGGTGTGTTGGGCTTTTTCCGACACGGAATCCCATGGCTGATGTACAGCGACGGCGCTCTACGCGCGGCGCGCTTTGGGGCGCTCCGGCTTGGCGCGGCGGCCGGTGTGCATGCACGCACAAGGACCCGGGGACACCCCAGGCACAAGGTCAGAGCGTACCTAGCGCATGGGGCTCGGTCAAAACAAATGCAACGCCGCAGGTCGCGGCCTTCGACCGGGTGTCGCCCCGGTGTCCCGTGCGCGACCGGCCGGTGTCGGGCCGCCTTCCACCCGCTCTACCACAGTCGACGGGCACCCGCCAGCGGGGCGGCCGTCACGGGACCGGGGGCGGGGGCACGCCCGGGCCGCCGCTGGACACCATGACGGCGCCCAGCAGGACCATCAGCACCCAGAAGGCCAGGCCGAGGTACCCGATGACCAGCCCGGCGACCGCCGCCCAGTCGCCCTCCAGGTTCCGGCGGCGGATCTGCGACCGGGCGATGTGGCCGGTGACCACCGCGACCGGCGAGGCGCCGACCAGGCTCAGGACGAAGGAGGCGACCGCCAGCCCGCTGGTGGGGCCGGGCCGCGGCGGCGGCATCGGCAGGAAGGTCGCCGGGACGGGCTGCGCGGGCTGGGCGGGCTGGGGCGCCTGGACGAGCGGCGCGACCGGCATCGGGCCGACCGGCAGGTCGGCCACCAGGGTGGCCAGCTGGCCGTAGGTCTGGGCGGCGGCCGCCGCCTCGTGCCGCTGCTCGTACTCCTGCGCGGACAGCCGGCCCTCGGCGAAGGCGGCCTTCAGCACGTCGATCGTGCGGTCCCGGTCCGCGTGCCCGGCGCGCATCCCGACCTGGCCGACCGGCTGCGGGGCGGGCGCCCACGCCGGTTGCCGTTGCGGGTCCTGGTCGCCCCACCCCTGAACGGACATCCGCCACCTCCCGGCACCGCGGCACCCCCGCGCGCTCACTGGTCCTCATAGTGCAGGACGAACCGGGGAACTGAGTAGTTGCCGAATCGGACCAGCAGCTCTCGAAAGCCGTCACCCCGCGGCGCGCCTCACCCGTTCGGCGGACAGCCTCAGGGGATGCTCAAAGCGGGCGACAGCCCGTTCGGCCGGTGCCAGTCTGGGATCCGGAGCAACCCCACCACCCCGCGTCCACCCACGAGCACAGACAGAAGGCCGCCATGCAGGCGTCAGTACCGTCGCCCTCCGAACCGACCCCCGCCGGCCGGCCCGGACCGGACACCCCGTCCGCCGTCAGCATCCAGGGGCTGTGGAAGCACTTCGGTACCCAGGCCGCGGTCGCCGGGCTCAGCCTGGAACTGCCCGCGGGTGCGTTCATCGGCCTGGTCGGGCCGAACGGCGCGGGCAAGACCACCACGCTGTCCATGGTCACCGGCCTGCTCCGGCCCGACCAGGGCAGCGTGCTGGTGCACGGCACCGACGTGTGGGCCGACCCGGTCACGGTCAAGGCCCGGATCGGCATCCTGCCCGAGGGCCTGCGGATGTTCGAGCGGCTCAGCGGGCGCGAACTGCTCCAGTACACCGGCCGGCTGCGCGGCCTGCCCGCCGCCGAGGTGGACCGCCGCGCCGAGGAGCTGCTGGCCGTCCTGGACCTCGGCCGGGACGCCGACAAGCTGGTCGCCGACTACTCCACCGGCATGCGCAAGAAGATCGGCCTGGCCGCCGCGCTGCTGCACAACCCCGACGTGCTGTTCCTGGACGAGCCCTTCGAGGGCGTCGACCCGGTCTCCGCCCAGACCATCCGCGGCGTGCTCAAGCGGTACGCGGCGGCCGGCTCCACCGTGGTCTTCTCCAGCCATGTGATGGAGCTGGTCGAACAGCTCTGCGACTGGGTCGCCGTGGTCGACGCGGGCCGGGTGATAGCGCACGGCCCGCTGGACTCCGTCCGCGGCGGGCGCAGCCTGCACGAGGCCTTCCTGGAGCTGATCGGCGTCCGCGAGGACGACGGCCAGGCCCTCGGCTGGCTCGGCGGCGGGAGCGCCCAGTGACTCCCGCCGTACCCGACGAACGGACGGTGGTCCGCGGCCTGGTCGCGCTCAAGCTGCGGCTGCTGCGCAACGGGCTGCGCCGCAGCCGGGGCCGGGCGGCCGTGTACGTCGTCGGCGGCGTCCTCGGACTGGCCTTCGCGGGCCTCACGGCCTTCGGCATGGCGATGCTCAACGGGCGCTACGAGGGCTCCGGGAACACCGGGGTGATGCTGCTCGGCGTGCTCACCCTGGGCTGGGCCGCGCTGCCGCTGTTCCTGTTCTCCAGCGACGAGAGCGCCGACCCGACCCGGCTCACCATGCTGCCGCTGCGGCCCGGCCCGCTGCTGCGCGGCTCCCTGCTGGCCTCGCTGATCGGCCCCGGTCCGCTGATCAGCCTGGTGCTGGTGACCGGCGCGGTGCTGTCCGGCGCCACCGGCGGCGCCTCGGCCGCCACCGCCGTGGTCGCCGTCCCGCTCGCCCTGCTCTGCCTGGTCACGCTGTCCCGGGCGGTCGCGGCCGGGAACGCCCGGATGCTCTCCAGCCGACGCGGCAAGGACTTCGCGATCTTCGGCGGACTGGCCTTCGCCCTGCTCGTCCAGGTCGCCAACGTCGGCTCGCAGAGCATCTTCGGCCGGCAGCACGACAAGGACATCGACCTCAGCCCGCTCAAGCCGATCGCCGCGGTGCTGCGCTGGATCCCGCCGATCAGCGCCGCGGACGCCCCCCGCAGCGTCGGCGCGGGCGAGTACGGGGCGGCGCTGCTCCAGCTCGCCGCAGCCGGCGCGCTGCTCGTCCTCCTGCTGCGCTGGTGGCGCGACAGCCTCCAGGAGCTGATGGTCACCGCCGACTCCTCCACCCTGGAGGTGGCCCGCGGGGTGCAGAGCGCCCGCGGCTGGCGGTTCCTGCCCGAGGGCCGCACCGGCGCGGTGATGCAGCGCCACCTGCGGTACGCCTGGCGCGAGCCGCGGGCCAAGGCCGCGTTGTTCACCAGCGTCGGGATGACGCTGGTGATCTGCGTGCTGTCGGTGGTCCAGGGCTGGTCGAGCGTCTACCTGCTGGCGCTGACCGGGACCTTCCTCGGGCTGCAGATGCTCAATCTGTTCGGCATGGACGGCTCGGCGTTCTGGATGGTCGCCGCCACCCTGCGCACCCCCGCCGACGCCCGGGACGAGCTGCGCGGCCGGGCGTACGCGGTGCTGTCGTACGCCGTCCCGGTCACCGCGGTGCTCGGGCTGGTGCTGGCCGCCGTCACCGGCGACTGGGCCGGGCTGCCGTCCGCGCTCGGCCTCGCGCTGGCGGTGCTCGGCAGCGGCATCGCGCTCGGCTCGGTGTTCAGCGTGCTCGCGCCGTACACCATGCCGGCCGACAGCAACCCGATGCGCAACGCCGCCCCCGGGCAGAGCGGGCTGGTCCTGCTCAACCAGTTCGGCTCGATGCTCGGTGTCGCGGTGCTCTCGCTGCCGGTCGGCGGCTACCTGCTCTGGGCGCTGACCTCGGACGGGCCGACCTGGCCGCTGCTGCTGCTCGGCCCGCTCTACGGCGCCCTGATCGCCACCCTCGGCATCCGGGTGGCGGCCTCCCGGCTGCTGGGGCGTGTGCCGGAGATCATGGCCAAGGCCATCGAGCGGTAGGCCCGTCTCCGAGGCCCCTCCGGCATCATGGGCCGGAGGGGCCGGGTCGTCGAGGAGAGCAGGGACACACCGTGGGCAAGCGCGCGCAGCAGGGCGACGGGAACGCCGGGCCGCTGCTGGAGCAGGCGGTGCGCCCGGTGCTCACCGCCCCGGACGAGGGGCTGGACCTCGCCCTGGACACCGGGGCCTCGCTGCTGGCCGCCTCGGCCGGGCAGTGGCCGGCGGTCAGCCGGGCGGTGCTCGGGTACGCGGACACCGCGGTGGGCCGCTGCTGGTCGGCCGGGTGGCGCCCGGCCGACCTGGTGCGGGTGGTGCGGCGCGGGCTCAAGCCCGTCCACCTGGCGCTCGCGGTCGACCTGATCGCCGCCGAGGGCCGCCGCCACCCCGCCGCGAGCCTGGACCGGCGCTGGCACGAGCAGCTGCGCGAGCTGGAGGCCGAGGTCTGGTGGCCCACCGACGAGCAGTACCTGGGCGCCTTCGCCCACCGCCACCGGCTGGACCGCTTCGCACTCGCCACCGCCCTGCTGGAGCTGCTGCGCAGCTGGGGCCGGCTGCCCCCGATCGCTCCGGTCGGCCCCGCCCCGGGACAGCCGGGGCAGGCCGGGCCGGTGCGGCGCCCCGCCGCCGGGCCGCCGCGTCCCGGGGCATCGGCCGGCGAGCCGCGGATGCTGGCCCGGATCCGGGCACTGCTGGCCAAGGCCGAGTCCACCGAGTTCCCGGAGGAGGCCGAGGCGCTGACCGCCAAGGCCCAGCAGCTGATGGCCCAGCACAGCATCGACGACGCGCTGCTGGCCGCCGCCGGGGCGGACCGCAACACCCCGGCGGCGCTGCGGATCGGCGTGGACAACCCGTACGAGGGACCCAAGACGATGCTGTTGGACGCCGTCGCGGCGGCCAACCGGTGCCGGGTGGTGTGGGCGAAGGAGTTCGGCTTCTGCACCGTGATCGGCTTCGACGGGGACCTGGACGGCGTCGAGCTGCTCTACACCTCGCTGCTGGTGCAGGCCACCCACGCGCTGAACAAGGCCGGCTCCGGCAAGGACTCGCGCAGCAAGGCCTTCCGGCAGTCCTTCCTGGTCGCCTACGCGGCGCGGATCCGCGAGCGGCTGACCGCCGCCACCGAGCGGGCCACCAGCGACGCCGCGGCCGGCCGCCACCTGCGCGAGGACGGCACCGAGGAGCAGCTGCTGCCGGACGAGCGGCTGCTGCCCGCGCTGGCCGCCCGCTCGGCGGCGGTGGACGACGAGGTCGGCCGGCTGTTCCCGAAGCTGGTCTCCCAGCGGGTCCGGGTCAGCGACGGCGAGGGCTGGGCGGCCGGGCGGGCCGCAGCCGACCGCGCCGCGCTGCACGGGCGGGGCGAGATCCACAACTGACGGCCCGCCTGATAGAAACGACCCGCCATGAACGAAGGGGGATTCGACTTGACGGAGTCGGCGGCGGAGTCGGGATACCGGGACCGGGTGCGCGGTTCGCTGCTCGGCGGCGCGATCGGCGACGCACTGGGCTGGCCGGTGGAGTTCCAGCAACTCCACCAGATCCAGGACCGGTTCGGTCCGCAGGGCGTGACCGCGCTGCCGTCCCGGAGCGCCGGGTCGGTGGAGGTCACCGACGACACCCAGATGACGCTGTTCACCGCCGAGGGCCTGATCCGCGGCTTCGTCCGCGGCTGGTCGGGCGGCGGCGGCTCGGTACCGGAGGCCGTGCACGGCGCCTACCGGCGCTGGCTGCGGACCCAGTACCAGCCCGAGCCGGACACCGGGCCGCAGCCGCGCCCCTACGACGGCTGGCTGCTCGGCCGGCCGTTCCTGTACGCGCGGCGGGCGCCGGGCAACGCCTGCCTGAGCGGGGTGTCCGAGCACCCGGTGTTCGAGGCGCCGGCCCCGCTCGGGAGCCCCGGGCCGATCAACCCCGGCTCCAAGGGCTGCGGTTCGGTGATGCGCGCGGCGCCGTTCGGGCTCGCCCGGCTCGGCGTCGAGCAGTCCTTCGGGCTTGCCGTGCAGTGCGCCCAGCTCACCCACGGGCACCCGACCGGCTACCTGGCGGCGGGCGCCTTCGCTGCGCTGGTCGAGCGGCTGGCGGCCGGGACGGAGCCGTGGGCGGCGGTCGGCGAGACGGTGGAGCAGATCCGCGAACTGCCGAAGTCCAAGGAGACCGTCCAGTCGCTGGCCCGGGCGGTGCGGCTGGCCCAGGAGGCCGAGCCCTCGGCGGACACCGTGGAGCGGGTCGGGCTCGGCTGGATCGCCGAGGAGTGCCTGGCCATCGCGGTGTACTCGCTGCTGGCGGCCACCCTCGACCCCGACCCGGTGCGCACCGCACTGCTGCTGTCGGTCAACCACTCCGGGGACAGCGACTCCACCGGCGCGGTCTGCGGCAACCTGGTCGGGGCCGCGTACGGCGCCTCGGCGCTGCCCGCCGACTGGGCGGCGGCGGTCGAGGGGCGGGCCGAGCTGCTGACGGTCGCGGACGACCTGCTGGTGCTGTTCGGCAGCCGCGACCCGGGCCACCCGGCGCTCGGCGGGCGCTACCCGGCCTGGTAGCCGGACCCGCCTCAGTTCGCCTGCGGGTCGGCGACCTGACCGAGGAACAGCGGCCGCCCGGTGGCGGTGTCCCGGATCAGGAACAGGAACGGCCGGTCGATGTGCAGCCGGACGGGCTTGTCCGGGGCGGGAGCCGCCGCGACGCCCACCCCGACACCGCTGCCGGCCGCCGCGACCGTGCCCTCCTCGTCGACCTGGACGGTGGCCTTCTGCACCACCGTGCTGACGGCGAGCGGGTCCTTGGCGATACCGCCGAGGTCGGCGTGGTCGAAGGCCGAGTGGACGCCGAGCGAGCGCAGCACGGGGCTCAGCTCGTTCGAGGTGTCGAACCGGAAGCGCGGCAGCTGGAGGTCGACGGGCCGTTCGGCGAGGGCGCCGAGGATCCGGTCCAGCTGGGGCCGGTCCAGGCCCTTGGTGAAGGCGGCGAAGCCGCCCTGCGCGGGGACGATCAGGTCCATCGCCAGGTTTCCGCCCTGGTACGGGAGTTCGACGGCCTGCCAGGGCTCGCCGACGATCCCGCCGGAGCCGTCCGCGTACTTGAACTCGCCGGTCCGGCTCATCGACGGGACGGCCGGGGCGGACCCGTCGAGCTTGTGGAACGGGCGGTCCGCGGTCTCCCCGGGCTTGAACGCGGAGGCCCACTTCGCCTTGAGGTAGAGCGCGTCGGTGAGGACCAGCCGGGTGTCCCCGTTGATCGCGCCCGGTGCGAAGAGGTCCTTGATCCTCCCCTCGGTGGCCTTCTCCACGGCCGCGTTGACGGCCTGGCGGGAGCCGTTGGGGTCCTTCTCGAAGTCGGTGGTGTGCACTCCGGCGTCGAACGCGGTGGCGAGGGCGGCCAGGTAGTCGGGCTCGACCGGGAAGCCCTGCTGCGTCCAGACCTGGTCGCTCTGGCGCAGGGTGAGCCCGTCGGTGGTCGGGGCGGGCCGGTTCAGCGCGCCGGTGGCGAGGGCGTACTGCTTCGGGTCGAGGTCGGTGTGCAGGGCCTTGGCGAGTTCCTCGGCGGTCGCCCCGCGCGCGCCGGGCAGCAGCATGGCGAGCACGGTGGACAGCCCGGACGGGGAGACCACCAGGTTGCGTCCGGCTGCGTCCGGCGGCGCGGTGAGGGCGTGCAGGAGGTCCAGGCCGAAGGCGTCGGTGGCCTTGGCGGTGGCGGCCACCGCGGCCGGGTCGACGGCGGGCCGGCTCGCCGGTGCGGAGGCCCGAAGCTCCCCGGTGGCGGCGGCGCCGGTGCTGCCGCAGCCGCTGGCCAGCGGGGTGGCGAGCGCGGCGGCGAGGAGCAGCGCCGCGGGGCGGCGGGGCGGGCGACGACGGGTTCCGCTGCTGCTGTTCGTCATGGCCCTTCGACGCGGCACCGCCGCCCCGGGTTCCGCTCAGTCCCAGAGCGCGCCGAACTCCAGCAGTTCGTCCCGGTGCTCGATCCGCTCGACCCACTCCGCGGGCCAGACCTCCTCGCCGTGGTGGGCGCCGGCGAAGGCGCCGGTCAGGCAGGCGAGCGAGTCGGAGTCGCCGCTGGAGTAGGCGGCCCGGCGGACGGCCGCCGCCGGGTCGTCGGGCATGAGCAGGAAGCACAGCAGGCCGGTGCCGAAGGCCTCCTCGGCGACCCAGCCCTCGCCGGTGGCCAGGCACGGGTCGGCCTCGACGTCGGGCGCGGCGAGCGCGGCCTCCAGCTGGTCGAGCACCTTGAGGCAGTCGTCCCAGCCGCGGGCGAGGACGGCCTGCGGGGAGGCGCCGTGCCAGCGGTCGGCGAGGTCGCCGAGCCAGAACTCGTCGTACGTCTCGCGGCTCGCCAGCGCGTACGCCCGCAGCACGGCGGGCAGTCCGGCGGGCGGGACGCCCTCGGCGAGCTTGCGCACGGCGTACGCGGTGAGGTCACTGGCGGCGAGCGCGGTCGGGTGGCCGTGGGTGAGCGCGGACTGGAGCTGGGCGGCGCCGGAGAGCCGGCGGGCGTCCAGTTCGCGGATCAGCCCGACCGGGACGACCCGCATGTTGGCGCCGCAGCCCTTGGAGCCCACGTCGCTGGCCTGCTGCCAGCGGTACTTGTCGTGGCTGAGCCGCTCGCAGGAACGCAGGCAGGTCATGCCGGGGGCGCGGTTGTTCGCCGGGGAGCGCCACCAGTCGACGAACTCCTCGCGGACCGGGCGCTCCAGTCGCAGCGGGGTGAGCGGACCGCGCGCCAGGGCGGTGCGCAGGCCGCGGGCGAGGGCGAGGGTCATCTGGGTGTCGTCGGTGACCAGCGCCTTCTTCGGCAGCGGGAGTCGCCGCCAGTGCGGGTGCTCGGCGGCGATCCGCTCGACGTCCTGGAATTCGGTCAGCCGGCCCATCGCGTCGCCGATCGCCAGCCCCAGCAGTGCCCCCGTCGCCTTGCCCACGGCCTTCTCCCCCTCGGTTCTCAGACTTCGACCAGCAGCTCCTTGAGCCCGCGGATCACGTAGCCCGGGTTCCACTCGGGCTCGCGGACCAGCCGCAGGCCCGGGGCCCGGCGCAGCAGCGTGCCGTAGGACTCGGTGAGCTCCAGTCTGGCAAGGGGCGCGCCCAGACAGAAGTGGATTCCGGCGCCGAAGGTGACGTGCGGGTTCTCGGTGCGGCCGAGGTCGAGGCGGTCGGGGTCGGCGAAGCGCTCCGGGTCGCGGTTGGCGGAGCCGAAGAGCAGGGCGATCTCGGCGCCGCGCGGGACGGTGACGCCGCGGACCTCGATGTCCTCCAGCACCCAGCGCTCGAACATCTGCAGCGGGGTGTCCCAGCGCATCAGTTCCTCGACGGCGGTGGGCAGCAGGGCGTCCACCGAGCCGCGCAGCCGGGCGAGTTCGCCGGGGTGGCGGAACAGCGCCCACCAGCCGTTGCCGGTGGTGTTGACGGTCGCCTCGTGGCCGGCGTTGAGCAGCAGCACGCAGGTGGAGACCATCTCCTGCTCGCTGAGCGCGTCGGAGCCCTCCTGGGCCTGGATGAGCGCGCTGATCAGGTCCGTCCCCGGGTTCCCCCGGCGCTCGCGGATCAGGCCGCGCAGGTAGTCCGAGAACTCGATGCTCGCGGTGACGGCCCGGCGCGCGGTCTCCTCGCTCGGGTTGAGCTCGAACATCCCGGTGATGTCGGCGGACCACGGGCGCAGCAGGTGCCGGTCGCTCTCCGGGACGCCGAGCATCTCGGCGATCACGGCGACCGGCAGCGGCTCGGCGACGGCGGCGATCAGGTCGCCGCCGCCGGCCGCGAGCAGCCCGTCGACGAGTTCCCCGGCCAGCCGTCGGACGGTCGGCCGCAGGCCCTCGACCATGCGCGGGGTGAAGGCCTTGGAGACCAGCCGGCGGATCCGGGTGTGGTCGGGTGCCTCCAGGTCGAGCAGCCCGTGGTCGTTGAGGGTGTGGAAGGGCTCGTACGCCGGGTCGGGCTCGGGGCGGCCGAACTCCTGGTGGCTGAACCGGTGGGTGTAGGTGCGGCCGAGCCGCCGGTCGCGCAGCAGGGCGCTGACGTCCTCGTGGCGCGAGACGAGCCACTGGTTCGTCGGCTCGAAGTACGTGACCGGCGCGTGCTCGCGCAGCTCGGCGTACGCGTCGTACGGGTGGGCCACGAACTCCGTCGACCAGGGGTCGAACTTCGCCGTCGTCGTCATCGGTCGATCACTCCAGGCCGTGAGGGGAAGCCGGGACGATCATCGTATGCAGGCGGTACGTCCGTAAAGGGTCCTTACGCCCCTTCCCGCACCAGCCTGCGCACCAGCTCCGGCAGTGCCCGGGAGATCGGCTCCCGGATCACCTCGGCCGCAGCCGCGTCGTACGGGGTCTCCTCGCCGTTCACCACCACCAGCCGGGCACCGGACTCCAGCGCGATCTGCGGCAACGAGGCCACCGGGTAGACCTGGAGGCTGGTGCCCACCGCGATGAACAGGTCGCAGGCCTTGGCGATGGCGTCGGCCTGCTGGAGCACCACCGGGTCCAGCGCCTCCCCGAACATCACCGTCCGCGGCCGCAGGATCCCGCCGCACTCCCGGCAGGCCGGGTCCGGCTCCCCCGCCTCGACCCGGGCCAGCGCCTCCGCCATCGGGCCGACCACCCGGCAGCCCACGCACTGCACCTCCGTCGCGGTGCCGTGCAGTCGAGCACCTTGCGGGCGGGCAGCCCGGACCGCTGGTGCAGCCCGTCCACGTTCTGGGTGAGCACCCGGACCGGGAGCCCGGAACGCTCCAGCTCGACCAGCGCCCGGTGCCCCGCGTTCGGCTCGGCCGCCAGTGCGCCGGCTTCCCCGCGCATCAGCCAGGCCGCGCGGCGGACCTCCGGCTCCGCGAGATAGGGCCCGATGGTGACCGTCCGCTGCGCCGACGGGTCCTTCTGCCAAAGCCCCTGCGGGCCGCGGTAGTCGGGGATGCCGGAGTCGGTCGAGATGCCCGCGCCGGTGAGCACGGCGATCAGGGGGCGCTTCTGGTTCATGCCCCGGACGGTACGGGCGCCGGGCCGCCCGGGCCACCGAAAATCCGGGTGCGCCCGGCCAACTCCCGCCGCACACTGGGCCGGTCACCCACCGTTTCCGCGAAGGAGCCCCGTGCAGGGAGCAGTCAGCGTCTCGCCGGCCCAGATCCCCGAGCTGCTGCTCGGCCTGGCCACCGTCCGCCCGGTGTTCCTCTGGGGCGCACCCGGCATCGGGAAGTCCTCCCTGGTCAGGGCGTTCGCCGAGTCGCTCGGCCTGGAGTGCGTGAGCCTGGTCGGCACCCAGCTCGCCCCGGAGGACCTGATCGGCGTCCCGCAGCTCACCCCCGAGGGCCGCTCCCGGTTCTGCCCGCCCGAGCAGATCGCCCGCGACGAGCCGTACTGCCTGTTCCTGGACGAGCTCAACGCGGCCTCGCCGGACGTCCAGAAGGCCTTCTACTCGCTGATCCTGGACCGCCGGATCGGCTCCTACGAACTGCCGCCCGGCTCGATCGTGATCGGCGCCGGGAACCGCGCCACCGACGGCGCGCTCGCCCGCCCGATGGCCTCCGCGCTGGTCAACCGCATGGTCCACGTCCACCTGCGGGCCAGCGCCGAGGACTGGCTGCGCTGGGCGGCCGGCGCCGGCATCCACCCCTGGATCCTGGACCACCTCACCGACCGGCCCGACCACCTGTGGTCCGCCCCGCCCAAGACCGAGGAGCCGTTCTCCACCCCGCGCGCCTGGCACATGCTCTCCGACGCGCTGCACTCCTTCGGCCCGACCCTGGACGAGGAGACCCTCAAGGTGGTCGCGTACGGGCTGCTCACCCCGCAGCACGCGATCGCCTTCTGCGGCTACGCGAAGATCGTCCGCAACTCCTACGGCCTGGACGCGATCCTCAAGGGCGACGCCCGCTGGCCGCACCGGCTGGAGGACCGCGACCTGCTCTACTACCTGGCCGACGCCTTCCGCGGCCGACTGGTCAAGGAGCTGCCCGCCAGTAAGGAGCACGCCTCCGGGGCGCAGCGGCAGACCGCCTTCCGGGCCAAGTCGCTGCTGGTGCAGCTGGCCGAGATCTCGGTGGAGGTCGCCCAGACGGTGATCGCCGACGGCTCGGACGGCAACCCGGTGCTCCCCTCCTGGTTCCTGATCGAGGCCGCCCGGGACATGCCCCGGCTGGTCGAGGCCCGCCGGTGAAGCGCGCCCCGGCCGACCGCAAGAAGCCCGACCCGGGCGCCGAGGCCTTCACCGGCGGCCTCCGACTGCTGCGCGCCAACCCGGCCTTCGCCGCCCTGCGCGCCGACGTCTGCCGCAGCGAGGACTGCACCACCGCCCCGCCGGACGGCTGGGCGGTGGTGGACTCCAACGGCACCCTGCACGTCAACCCGCGGCGCCGGGCCGAACCCGCGGAGTGGGCCTGGGTGCTGGCGCACGGCCTGCTGCACCTCGGCTTCGGCCACCTCCCGGGCGCCCGCGGCGCCCGGCCCCAGCCCGACCCGTACCAGGCCGCCGCCCGCTGCGCCGTGGTCAACCGCTTCCTCGCCACCTTCCCGGTCGGCCGCGCCCCGGTCACCCTCCCCCAGGAGTACCCGGGCGGCGACGAGGAGGAGCTGGCCGAGCGCTGGCGCCGCGACGGCCTGCCCCCCGCCGAGACCGTCGGCACGGCCGGCACCGCCGAGCGCGACCAGCTGCTGGTCGAGTGGCACGGCCACGGCCAGGCCCGCGAGGACTGGCCGGCCGCCTTCGCGGCCGCCCTCACCCGCACCATGTCCGCCGCGATGGACCGGGCCGGCGGCCGGATCGACGCCACCACCGGCGAGCGCCTGCCCGAGCGGCCCTGGAACCGGGCGCTCAACTGGTTCATCTCCTCGTACCCCCTGCTCGGCGGCATCGCGGCCGGCCTCACCGTGGTGGCCGACGCCGAACTCACCCGGGCCCACGACATCGCCGTCGCCGCCGTCAACGCCGAGGCCGCCGAGATCTACGTCAACCCGCTGCGCCACTACTCCGACGAGGAGTGGCGGTTCATCCTCGGCCACGAGATCCTGCACGCCGCCCTGCGGCACGGCGAGCGCCGCGGCGGCCGCGACCCGTTCCTGTTCAACGTCGCCGCCGACTACGTCATCAACGGCTGGCTGCTGGAGATGGGCGTCGGCGAGATGCCCGACGGGCTGCTGCACGACCCGCAGTTGAAGGGGCTGTCGGCCGAGGAGGTGTACGACCGGATCGCCCGCGACCAGCGCCGGATCCGCCGCCTCGCCACCCTGGCCGGGAAGAACCGCCCGGACGTCCTCGGCGAACCGCTCGGGCCGGCCCGGGACTACGTCGACCTGGACGACTT
Organism: Kitasatospora sp. NPDC096128; assembly: GCF_040303105.1. NCBI lineage: Bacteria > Bacillati > Actinomycetota > Actinomycetes > Kitasatosporales > Streptomycetaceae > Kitasatospora > Kitasatospora sp. NPDC096128. The sequence continues at coordinate 228,670 of NZ_JBEOSP010000003.1, forward strand.
CTACCGGCGCGGCCTCCAGCAGGGCTTCGAGCTGCACGGCCGCGAACGCGGGCTGCTCCCGGCCGGGTTGGTCGAGGAGATCCGCGCCCTGGCCCACCCGCCGCTCCCCTGGGACGCACAACTGGCCCGCTGGTTCGACGAGTTCGTACCGCGCCCGGAGCCGGTGCGGAGCTACTCCCGCCCCGCCCGCCGGCAGTCCGCCACCCCGGACATCCCCCGGGCCGGCCGCTACCACCCCGAGGAGGAGGTGCCGCGCTGCACCTTCGGCGTCCTCCTGGACACCTCGGGCTCGATGGACCGGACACTGCTCGGCAAGGCGCTCGGCGCGATCGCCTCCTACGCCGCCGCCCGGGACGTCCCGGCCGCCCGGGTGGTGCACTGCGACGCCGCCCCGCACGACGCCGGGTACCTGCCGGTCGAGGAGATCGCCGGCCGGCTCCGGGTGCACGGGCGCGGCGGCACCGTCCTCCAGCCGGGCATCGACCTGCTGGAGCGGGCCGAGGACTTCCCGCCCGGGGCACCCGTCCTGGTGATCACCGACGGCGAGTGCGATGTCCTGCGGGTGCGTCGCGAGCACGCCTTCCTCGTCCCGCGCGGCGCCGGGCTGCCGTTCACCCCACGCGGGCCGGTCTTCCGGATGAGCTAGGAAGGATCCGGGAAGGATCTAGGCCAACGCCGTACGGGGCGCCGCACCGTCGATCCGCACCAGCGGGCACAGCGCCACCAGGTAGCAGGCGGCGGCCAGCGGGATGAAGGCCAGGTCGGCCGCCGAGGCGACGGTGCCGATCAGCATCAGCACCGGGCTCCACCAGCGCAGCGTCCGGGCCGCGCCCACCGCGGCGGCGACCAGCAGGGCCAGCAGGCCGACGTAGAACAGCAGCGGGCCGACCTTGTACACCGCGGCGAGCACTCCCGGGACGGACTGGACGCGCTCGAAGAGGCGCGACTGCTCGTCCTTGGTCGCCGAGGCCAGGCCGACGCACAGGTCGATCCCGATCTGCGCCAGCGAGGCCGCCAGGCCCGCGAAGGCCGTCCCCAGCGCGGCACCCGCCGCCAGCCGTCCGGGCAGTGTGCCGCGCGGGGCGATCAGTCGGCGCAGGGCGAGGAAGACCGGGGCGAAGAGCAGCAGCCCGGCGAACATCGCGGTGTGGCCGAGGGTCCAGCCGAGGCCCGGCTCGCGGGAGCCGGGCACCAGGCGGATGCCGCCGTACAGGGCCATCAGGGCGGGGGCGCCGACGACGGCGTAGGCGGTGAGGCGGGTGCTCCGGGCGTCCTGGGCGCTCCGGGTGCTCCGGGTGCTCCGGGTGCTCGGGGCGTTCTGGGTGCTCCGGGTGCTCGGGGCGTTCTGGCTGTTCCAGGTGGCGTTCATCTGACGATCTCCTGCGGTGTCCGTGGTCCGTTCCGACACCGCAAAGCCTCCCGGCCGACCCCCTCGTCGCGGATCGCCCGCACCGGCGAACCCGGCCCCTCCCCCGCAAGGGGGAGTCCCTCAGGACTCCCCCACCGCCACCGCCCCGGCCTCGTACGCGAACACCACCGCGTGCACCCGGTCGCGCAGCCCGAGCTTGCTCAGCACATTGCTGACGTGGGTCTTCACGGTGTGCTCGCTGACCACCAGCTCGGCCGCGATCTCCGCGTTGGACAGCCCGCGCGCGATCAGCCGCAGCGTCTCCTGCTCGCGCAGGGTCAGCTGCTCCAGCAGCTTGGACGGCGGCCGCACCGCCCGCTCCCGGCCGCCCGGGCGGCGGGCGGCGAACTCGCCGATCAGCCGCTTGGTCACCGAAGGCGCGAGCAGCGCCTCCCCCGAGGCGACCATCCGGACCCCGTGCGCCAGGTCGTCCCGCCGGACGTCCTTCAGCAGGAAGCCGCTGGCGCCCGCGTACAGCGCGTCGAAGACGTAGTCGTCGATGTCGAAGGTGGTCAGCATGATCACCTTGGTGGCCGGGAACTCCTCGCACACCCGGCGGGCCGCCTCCAAGCCGTCCATCACCGGCATCCGGACGTCCAGCAGCAGCACGTCCGGGTTGTGCGCCCGCACCGCCTCGACGGCCTCGGCGCCGTCGCAGGCCTCGGCGACCACCTCGATGTCCGGCTGCGCGTCCAGGATCATCCCGAACCCGGCCCGCACCAGCTCCTGGTCGTCCGCGACCACCACCCGTATCGGCGTCATCCGCCCACCCTCTCCACCACGCCCGCCGGCCCCAGCGGCAGCCGGACACTCACCAGGAAACCCCTGCCCTCCGGCCCCGGGCCGGCCTCGGCCCGTCCGCCGCAAGCCGCGGCCCGCTCACGGATGCCGACCAGCCCGCGCCCACCGGACCAGCCGGCCACCGTACGGTCGGCGGTCAGCGGCACCCCGCGACCGTTGTCGGAGACCACCACCTCCAGCACCCCGCCGGCCCGCCCCACCCGGATCGCGACCCGGTCCGCCCCGGAGTGCTTGACGGTGTTGGTCAGCGCCTCCTGCACGATCCGGAACGCGGCCGCCTCGACGTCGGCGGGCAACCCGTCCAGGGCGTCGGCGAGTTCGAGGTCCACCCGCAGGCCGGCTCCGCGCACCCGCTCGGCCACGTCGGCGAGTTCGGCCAGCCGGGGCTGCGGCGCCAGCTCCCGCTCCGCCTCCGGGTCCTTCAACACCCCGAGCACCCGCCGCAGTTGGACCATCGCGTCGCGGCCCGCGTCGGCGATGGTGTCGAAGGCGCGGATCGCCCGGTCCGGGTTGTCGCGCACCACCAGCGGCCCGGCCTCGGCCTGGATGACCATCAACGACACGGCGTGCGCCAGGATGTCGTGCATCTCCCGGGCGATCCGGGCCCGCTCCTCGGCGACCGCCCGGGCCGCCTCACTGGCCGCCCGCACCCCCGCCTCCCGGGCCCGCTCCGCCTGCATCCGGGCCAGCTCCCGCTGGGTGCGCACCAGGGCACCGAAGACGAAGGAACCGCCCGAGGTCAGCGCGCTGAACAGCGCGCCGTTCGGCGAATGGGTGCCGATCACATTGGCCACCACCACCGCCGCCAGCACCGGCCAGCGCTGCCGGTCGGGGAAGCGCTCCGCCACCGTGTACATCCCGATCACCGCGTACAGCGGCACCTGCGGGTTCGCCGAGTGCGCCACCACCGACAGCACCAGCGAGGGCGCGGCGCCCACGATCAGGACGAGCAGCGAGGCCTTGCGCCGCCAGGGCAGGAACAGCGCGGTGGACACCGCGACCAGGTACACCCACCAGGGCCAGGCCGTGTCGTCGTTGTAGACCGACCAGAGCGACACCGCCGCCGAACAGGCCGCCAGGAAGGTGTCCAGCACGTACGGGCTCAGCCCGGCCGTCCGGCTCCGCCACCGCGCCGCGCGCTCCACCGTCGTACCTCCCCCGTACCCGGGGACCCCGCCCCCGCGGAGAAGATCATGCCCTACCGGCAGAACCTCCGGCACCGCCCGGTCGGACCGCACCAGGTCGGCCCCCGCCAGGTCGGCCCCCGCCCGCCCGGACAGCGCCCGCTCAGACACCGCTGACCGTCACACCGCCGGTCTCCGCCCGCGCCGTGATGCGGTGCGCCGCACCCGGCTGCGAGGGGACGCTCACGTCCGACCCGCCGTTCCCGGCCTGCGCGTCCACCGCGTACGCCTCCCCGGCGGGCACCCGCAGCCGCACCCCGCCGTTGCCGACCCTGGCCTCCAGCGCCGCCGGCGCCACCGCGAAGTCGGCCCGCACCCCGCCATTGGTCGCGCTCAGGTGCGCCGTCGGGGTGGCCAGCCCGGTGGCCTCGACCCCGCCGTTCTCCACCGCGGCGTCCACCTCCGCGGCCAGCCCGGCCAGCCGCACCCCGCCGTTCTCCTCCTTGATCCGCACCTTGGTGCCGGCCGGCACCTGCACCTCGTACCCCACCCCGCAGGAGTCGCACGAGTACCCCAGCCGCAGCACGCCGTCCTTCACCTCGTGGGTGGTCTTCGGCGCGGAGCCCCGGTAGCTCTGCTTCTCGACGACGTGCACCGCGTCCCCGGTGCCGGTCACCACGACCCCGCCGTTCTCCCCCTCGACCACCAGCTCCTTGACCGACTCGGCCACCCCGTACGTCACCGTCCGGCGCTCGTCCGACTCCAGGAACGGCAGGCATCCCTGCATCCCCAGCACCACCGCCGCCGTGATCGCCACCGCGCCCAGCACCCGCTTCATGTCCGGCCCCCTTCGCAAGCCCCGTCATCCCGACACCGAGAACCCTCCCGCGACCACCCCCCGCTCCACCTCCCTCCCCGGAGCGGTTCCCGCCCCTCCCCCGCACGGGGGAGACCGGGCAAGCCCGGGTAATTCGCCGATTCACCGGCGCGGGAGCCGCAGCGCGAGTAGCTTGTTTGCCCGCGCTCGGCGTTCCCGGGCCAGACCGCGCCAAGGCGAAACCGACGAGGGCTGATCAGGCATGGCCAACACGCCGCCCGGCGGACCAGGTCCCGCGACCGGTCACGGCCTCGACGACCGGGTGCCCTTCCTGGCCCGGCTCGACCACGCCGACCGCACCGCGCTGCTCGCCCTCGGCCACCGGCTCGACTACCCCGCCCGCTCCACCGCGCTGCGCGAGGGCGAACCCTCCGACCACGTCCTGCTCGTCCTGCACGGCTGGCTCAAAGTGACCGCCCTCGCCGAGAACGGGTACGAGGCACTGCTCGCCCTGCGCGGGCCCGGCGACATCGTCGGCGAGTCCGCCGCCCTCAGCGGCCGGCCCCGGGCCGCCACCGTCACCGCCCTGGAGCAGGTCTCGGCCACCGCCGTCGACCGCGCCGCCTTCACCGCCTACCTCCGGAGCACCCCCGCCGCCTCGATGCAGCTGCTGGCGCTCTCCACCGACCGGCTGCGCGCCGCCGACCACCATCGGCTGAAGTCCGCCTCGCTCAGCGTCAGCGAACGCCTCGCCGACCTCCTGCTGGAACTCGCCCGGACCCACGGCCGCCGCACCGCCGAGGGCATCGTCGTCTCCGTCCCGCTCAGCCAACAGGAACTCGCCGGTTCGGTCGGCGCCTCCCGGGAGGCCGTCGCCCGCCTGCTCAAGTCCCTGCGGGACCGCGGCATCGTCGTCACCAGCCGCCGCTCACTGGTCATCGCACGCCCCGACCTGCTCCGGAGGCCCGGCCAACTCCGCTGACCCGCACAGAAGTTCTGTGCACACCGTCACAGAGCGAGTACCTCAACGGCGCTCACGCCGACCTGCCCGCAACGGGCAGGCTGGGGCCCGACGACGAACCGAAAGGCGACCATGACCGACCCGGTGAACCACACCATCCTGCTGCTCGACATCGAACAGTTCGGCCGACGGGACGACGTCGAGCAGGCCTTCATGCGCCGCATGCTCTACTCCGTCCTGCACGAGACGCTGCGCAGCGCCGGGGTCGAACCCGCCGACCAGCGCCTGGAGGACCGTGGCGACTCGGTGATGGCCCTGATCAGCGCCACCGTCCCCAAGTCCCGGCTGCTGCACGCGCTGATCAACGAGACCCCCACCCTGCTGCACGCCAACAACCGCCTCGCCGCCGCCGGCGCCCGGGTACGGCTGCGGATCGTGCTCGCCTCCGGCGAGGTCGCCGTCCAGGAGCTCGGCGGAGCACTCGGCGGCGCCGTCGGCTGGGACCTCAACCAGGCCTTCCGGCTGCTCGACTCGACCCCGCTCCGGGAGGCCCTCCGGCACCGGGACGGGCCCTGCGTCCTCGCCGTGTCCGACGCGCTCTACCAGGGCATCGTCCGGCACGGCCACGGCGGCCTGGCACCGGAGGCCTTCCACCGGGTCACCGTCCAGGGCAAGGAGGGCGCCTTCCCGGCCTGGCTCCACGGCGAACCCGCCCCCGGCACCCCGATCGACATCCCGCCCGCCGCCCCGGCACCGGCCGCCAATGCCGTCCCCCAGGGCGCCCCCGAACCCCAGGGAGCTCCCGCCACCTTCCAGTTCCTCGGCGGCACCCCGACCTTCGGCGGCAACCTGATCGGCGGCAACCAGCACGTCGTCTCCGGCGGACAGGTCCACGGCGACGTCAACACCGGCAACACCGTCGGCGGCGACCGATGACCGCCGCCGAGGCGGAGGCCGCGGACCAGGAGGACGGCCTCCAGGAAGACCCGCCCGAGGAGCCCCAGAACGCCATGGAGGCCGTCCAGGAACTGCTGGAGCACGTCCCGGACTCCTTCGCCGGCCGCAACTACCTCTTCGCGGGCGGCAACCCCCGCTTCGGCGGCGACCTCATCGGCGGCGACCAGCACACCGTCTCCGGCGGCCAGGTCCACGGCGACGTCGTCACCGGCCACAAGACCACGATCTACCAGGTCGGCGCGGCTCCGCTGCACGCCTCCGGCTTGGTCCCGATCGATGAACTCATCGCCTTGGCCGAGGTCTTCCGACCTGGGCCGGCCTTCGACCAGGCTCTCCGCCAACTGCGCGAGCATCGGGTCCTGATCCTCACCGGCCGGGCGGACAGCGGCCGGCGCTCCGCCGCACTGATGCTGCTGCAACAGCTGGGCATCGACCAGATTCGAAACCTGGACCCTGATGTCACTCCCACTGCCCTGCTCAACGGTGTCGAACGCGCCGAGGGATACGTCCTCGCCGACTACACGGCCTCCCGCACCCGCCCACTGCTCCGTTCCGACCTCGACCGCCTGCGCGAGACACTCACCAAGCGGGACGGCTACCTGGTCATCACCACCACCCACTCCAACTCGATCCGCGACCTCCCCACGGTCGGTTGGCTACCGCCCGACCCGGAGCTCGTACTCCGCGCCCATCTGCGGGCGTTGCGGGACGACGTCCGCGTCAAGCCACTGCTCACCCTGGAACCCGTCGAGGAGTTCCTGGCCAAGTACCCGCCGATCCGGGAGATTGCCGAATTCGCCGTCAGGTTGGCCGCTTACTCTCCCATCACCGGCAGGCCCTCCGATCTCGCCGACTTCGGTCAAGGCGCTGTCCAGGAAAAGGTCGGCCGCTGGTTCGGCGACCCCGAACTCCCCCTCCAGGACAAGGCCTTCCTGATCTCCCTGGCCGTCTTCGACCACGCCCCCTACACCCTCGCCGCCGAGTGCTCCGACAAGCTTTTCCGCCGCCTGGAGACCATCCGCACCCCCGGCCGCCCGGACGGCATCCCGCCGTTCGGCAGCTCCGTCGAGGACCGCATGGTCCTCGCCCGCGCCGAGCTCACCGAGGAGACCGAGCAGACCCCCTGGGGCCCGGTCCCCCAGCGGATGGCCTCCTTCCTGGACCCCCGCACCTCCCCCACCCTGCTGCGCGAGGTGTGGACGAGCCACCCCTCCGCCCGCCCCGCGATCACCGGCTGGCTGAACGCGCTGGCCACCGACTCCCGCGCCCTGGTCCGCACCCGGGTGGCCTCCACCACCGCCCTGCTGGCCTCCGTCGACCTCTCGGCCACCATGAGCGGACTGCTCGGCCCCTGGTCCGGCGCCAAGGACTTCCGGCTCTGCCTCCAGGCCGCCAACAGCCTCGCCCTCGCCTACCACGCGGGCACCGCCGCCGTCCCGCGCATCCTGCGCAGCTGGGCCGGTGACGACAGCGCCCGCCGCCGCTGGACGGCCATCCGCTGCTACGCCCTGCTCGGCCCGCTGCTGCCCGCCCAGGCCCTGGAGGCCTTCGCGCTGGCCGCCGAGCGACTGACCGCCGGCGAACTCGACCAGCTCGCCGCCAAGTTCCAGCCCGGCTCACAGCCGTCGGAGCAGCCCGACCGCCACCAGGCGCTCGGCCTGCTCGAAGCGGCCGAACTGATGCTGCTCTCCGCCGAGGCCGAGCCGACCCTGCGCGCCCTGGTCCGCTGGCTCTCCGGCCCGGCCGCCCTGCGGCAGCTGGCCCTGGCCACCTTCCTGACCGCCGCACAGCGCACCGAGGACACCGCCGTGGGCCGGCCGCTGCTGCTCGACTGGTACGCCCGGAGCCCGCGCCCCGAGCCGGGGGGCGTACTCAGCGTGACGGTGTTGCCGGCGCCAGAGGAGCCCGCGCCGGTCCGCTCGCTGCTGGTCATCCTGTGGCGCACGGCCCTGGAGGACCCGCACTACCGCGACGCCGCCTTGGGCGTGCTGCGCGGCTGGCTGATCGGCGCCGCCGATCAGCCTGAGACCACCGCCCGGCTCACCGAGCTGTTCGACGACCTGGCCGTCACCGAGCGCGACCGCCAGCGCCTCGACCACCTCGCCCGCACCGTGCGGCGGGGGCCCACCGGCGGCCCGGCGACCCCGGTGCTGCCCGGCGGCTGACCCAGCACCATCCGACCCGTCCCGATCCTGGAGCACCCGCGCATGTCGGCACGACACCGCCCCGACCTCCCCGCCGGGGACCTCATCGACCCGGTCCTGACGGTCCACCCCTTGGGCCGCGCGCTCGGCCTGCCCAAGCGGCCGACCGCCCGGGCCGACTCCGCCCTGGTCCTGACCACCCCGGCCGGTGACCACCAGGTCTACCTCCCCCCGCACCGCCCGGGGTTCAGCGACCTGGTGGGCCGCGGCTACCAGGCCGCGTACGAGGTCGACCTCGGCCTGCACCACCTGCGGGCCGAGGAGCGGCTGCCCGGCCGGGACGACGTCGGCGCCTTCGAGGCCGTGGTGGAGATCGACTGGCAGGTGTCGGCCGCGGAGCTGGTGGTGGCGAGCCGGATCCGCGACGTCCCGGCGCTCCTGGTGCCGCGGATCCGGCAGCGGATGCGGGCGGTCACCCGCCACCTCAGCACCGACCAGAGCGGCGAGGCGGAATCCGCCGTCCAGGAGGCGCTGGACGAGTACCCCGTCGCCGAGGCCGAGGGCCTGCGGGTGCGCTGCGCCGTCCAGTTGGACATCGACCAGGCCGCCCGCGAGCAGAAGGAGCGGCTGCGCGGCTACCACTTCGACACCCAGGCCCACCCGCACGCGCTCCGGCAGGTCCAGGAGTCCAACGAGATCCTCTCCGCGAAGGCGAAGTTCTACCAGTACTACCTGGAGCAGGGCGGGGTGACCGCCTGGGCCCTCCAGGTGGCCGCTCACCCCGAGGACCTGAAGAACGCTCTCACGTACTTGAAGGACGAGCAGCAGGAGCTGGTCCAGGGCCAGCTCCAGGTGGTCCAGCGGCTGCTCGACCAGAACGCCCTGGAGGACTTCGAGTTGGAGGGCCCGCGCCAGGACGCGAAGGCCGCGCTCGAAGCGATCCTGCGCCACCGGCCCGCCGGCCCGGGCGCGCCCCGGCTCGACAAGGGCCCGAACCCTCCGCTGCCGCAGTGAACCCGAGGAGCCCCACCGTGTCCGCCCCCGTCACCACCGCCCCACCCACCACTACCCTGCTGGCGCCTCCGCCCGGTACCGCCCTGCTCGCCGAGCTGCGCACCGAGATCGCCCGCGCGGACAGCAAGGCCGCCGTCCTGGTCGCCGCCCTCGGCGTCATCGTCGGGGTGCTCGGCGGCCTGCTCACCAGCACCGGCTGGGCACCGCAGCAACTCTCCGGCGCGGCCGAGGTGTTGCTGGCCCTCGGCGGCCTGGGCATCGCCGTCGCCCTGGTCTCGCTGCTGTTCGCGGTGCTGCCCCGCTTCGGGCGCAGCACCTGGCGCCCGGGCCGCCCGCTCGGCTACTTCGGGGACATCCGACTGGCCGCCGAGCAGGGGCTGCTGGCCGACGCCCTGGCCGACACCGAGCGGTTGGCCGTCGAGGCGGTCCGCGCGGCGCTCGCGGAGAACAGCCTGATCGTCTCGCGGAAGCACTCCTGGGTCCGGGTCGGCATCCTCGCCTTCGGCGCCGGACTGTTCCCGCTGGTCACCGCCCTGTTCCTGGGCTGACCGGCGCAGCCCCACCCCTTCCTGCCCGGCACCACCCGACTCCGTCCAGCACTGTCATGCACCGCCCATCACCGTACGGACGCCGCATTGCGCGCGTCCTGTCCCCGAGGACCCCGCCATGACCGAACCGACCTACCCGGACGCCCCGCCACCGCAGTACCCCGGCGCCCCGCCCCAGTACCCCGGCGCCCCGCCCGAGTACCCGACCGTCCCGCCGCAGTACCCGCAGGCCGCTCCGCAGTACCCGACCACCCCGCCGCCGCCCCCTCAGTACCCCACCGCGCCGGCCCCCCAGCACCCCACCGCCGTCCCGCCCCAGTACGCGCCCCCGACCCCTCCGCCGCCTCCGCCGGCGACCCCGCCCCAGCACCCGGCCCACCCCCAGCCGCCGACCCGCCTCCCCCACGCCCCGCGCATCCCCGCCCAGGGCTTCGCCCCGCCGCCCGCCCCGCCCCGGCCGCCGGTCCTCGACCCCACTGTCGACATCGACCCGCACACCGGCCGGGTCCACCTGGCCGCCCGCCAGCGCGGCGCGGACGCCACCGCGGTCGGCCAACTGGTGCTGCAGCTCCCGCACTTCCTGTGCAGCCTGCTGGTCGTCACGCTGGTCTCGCTGCTCCTCCCCGAGCCCCTCGACCTGGTGCTGATCGGCGTCTGGATCGCCTCCGGCGCGCTGGTCTTCCACCGCCCGACCGAGAAGGTCCTCGCCCGCTACCTGTTCCGGATGCGGCCGGCCCTGCACTCCGAGCTGACCCGCCTGGAGCCGATCTGGCACCAGGTGACCGCCAAGGCGGGGGTGAACCCGGAGACGTACGACCTGTGGATCGAGGACCACAAGGCCGTCAACGCCACCGCGGCCGCCGGACACATCGTCGGCGTCACCCGGTACGCGCTGGAGACCCTCCCCGACGCCCAGCTGGCCGCCGTGCTCGCCCATGAGCTCGGTCACCACCGCGGCGGCCACGCCTGGGCGACCCTGCTCGGCTACTGGTACTCGATGCCGGCCCGGATCGCCTGGGTGGTCTTCCGCTTCGCCGCCGTGATCGCGTTCCAGATCGCCTCGATCTTCTCGCTGCTCGGCGCCCTCGTGGTCGGGGTGGTCGCGGTGGTCCTGGTGGTGGCCGTGGCCCTCTCGTTCCCGCCGCTCCTCCTGGTCCTGGTCACGCCGTACCTGCTCGCCGCGGTCGGCCGCCGCTCCGAGCTGCGGGCGGACGTCCAGGCCGCCGAGCTCGGTTTCGCCGACGCCATGATCGAGGTCTTCCACGGCTTCCTGCGGGACGAGGAGCAGGCCCTGGCGATCGCCGCCCGGGAGAACGGGGGCCGCGCCGTCCGCCCGGGCCTCGGCCAGCGGCTGCTGTCCAGCCACCCGGACACCCACACCCGGATCCGCCGGCTGGAGGACTGGCGCGCGGCCGCGGCCACCGCAGCCGGGTAGCACCGGGCAGCAGCCGGAAACGCCGCAGGGCGGCCACCCCGTGAGGGGTGACCGCCCTGCGATCAGTGACGCGGGACTCAGCCGGTGTACGGGCCGTAGTCGTAGTCGTCCAGCGGGACCGCCTGGCCGGAGCCGGCGCCGAAGGGCGACAGGTCGTAGTCGTCGTAGCCGACGGCCGAGTACATGGCGGCCTTGGCCTCCTCGGTCGGCTCGACCCGGATGTTGCGGTAGCGGGGCAGACCCGTACCGGCCGGGATGAGCTTACCGAGGATGACGTTCTCCTTGAGGCCCAGCAGCGGGTCCGACTTGGCGTGGATCGCCGCGTCGGTGAGGACCCGGGTCGTCTCCTGGAAGGAGGCGGCCGACAGCCAGGACTCGGTGGCCAGCGAGGCCTTGGTGATACCCATCAGCTGCGGACGGCCGGAGGCGGGGTGACCGCCCTCGGAGACCACGCGACGGTTCTCGGTCTCGAACCGGCCGCGCTCGACGAGCTCGCCCGGGAGCAGCTCGGCGTCGCCCGACTCGATGATCGTCACGCGGCGGAGCATCTGCCGGATGATGATCTCGATGTGCTTGTCGTGGATCGACACGCCCTGCGAGTTGTAGACCTTCTGGACTTCGGCGACCAGGTGGATCTGGACGGCGCGCTGGCCCATGATGCGCAGGACGTCGTGCGGGTTGGTGGCACCCATGGTCAGCTTCTGGCCGACCTCGACCGCCTCGCCCTCGCTGACCAGCAGCTTGACACGCTTCGAGACCGGGTAGGCGATCTCGTCGGTGCCGTCGTCCGGCGTGATGACGATCTTGCGGGTCTTCTCGGTGTCCTCGATCCGCGCGCGGCCGGTGGCCTCGGAGATCGGGGCCACACCCTTGGGGGTGCGGGCCTCGAAGAGCTCGACGACACGCGGCAGACCCTGGGTGATGTCGTCACCGGCCACACCACCGGTGTGGAAGGTACGCATGGTCAGCTGGGTGCCGGGCTCACCGATGGACTGGGCGGCGATGATGCCGACCGCCTCACCGATGTCGACCAGCTTGCCGGTGGCCAGCGAACGGCCGTAGCAGAAGGCACAGGTGCCGACGGCCGACTCACAGGTCAGGATCGAGCGGACCTTGACCTCGGACACGCCGTGGCGGATCAGCTCGTCCATCAGCACGTCACCGAGGTCGGTGTTGGCGGTGGCGAGCAGCTTGCCGTCGACGGTGATGTCCTCGGCGAGCATGCGGGCGTAGACGCTGGTCTCGACGTCGTCGGCCTTGCGCAGCACGCCGTCGGCGCCCACGGAGCCGATCGACAGCTTCAGGCCGCGCTCGGTGCCGCAGTCCTCCTCGCGAATGATGACGTCCTGGGAGACGTCGACCAGACGACGGGTGAGGTAGCCGGAGTCGGCGGTACGGAGGGCGGTGTCGGCCAGACCCTTACGGGCACCGTGGGTGGAGATGAAGTACTCCAGCACGGTGAGACCCTCACGGAACGACGCCTTGATGGGTCGCGGGATGGTCTCGTTCTTGGCGTTCGACACCAGACCGCGCATACCGGCGATCTGACGCATCTGCATCATGTTTCCACGAGCACCCGAGTCGACCATCATGAAGATGGGGTTCGTCTTCGGGAAGTTCTCGTTCATGGCCTCGGCGACCTCGTTGGTCGCCTGGGTCCAGATGCCGATGAGCTCCTGCTTGCGCTCGTCGTTGGTGATCAGGCCGCGCTCGTACTGACGCTGGACCTTCTCCGCCTTCGCCTCGTAGCCCTCGAGGATCTGGGGCTTGTTCGGCGGGACGACGACGTCGGAGATCGACACGGTGACACCCGAGCGGGTCGACCAGTGGAAGCCGGCCGCCTTCAGGTTGTCCAGGGTCGCCGCGACGACGACCTTGGGGTAGCGCTCCGCCAGGTCGTTGACGATCGCGGAGAGCTGCTTCTTGCCCACCTCGTAGTCGACGAACGGGTAGTCCTCGGGCAGCAGCTCGTTGAAGAGCGCGCGGCCCAGGGTGGTGCTGAGGCGGAAGGGCTCGCCGTCGAACCAGGTCGACTGGCCCTCCTCGTCCACCGGCGGGGTCCAGCCGCGGGGCGGGACGGTGCCGGCGCCGAGGCGCAGCTCGATCGGGGCCTGGACGTCCAGCTCGCGGGCGTCGAAGGCCATGATCGCCTCGGCGGTCGACGAGAAGGTGCGGCCGGCGCCCTTCACGTTGTCGCGGTCCGAGGTCAGGAAGAACAGACCGAGCACCATGTCCTGGGTCGGCATGGTGACGGGGCGACCGTCGGCCGGCTTCAGGATGTTGTTCGAGGACAGCATCAGGATGCGGGCCTCGGCCTGCGCCTCCGCGGAGAGCGGCAGGTGGACGGCCATCTGGTCACCGTCGAAGTCCGCGTTGAACGCGGTGCAGACGAGCGGGTGGATCTGGATGGCCTTGCCCTCGACCAGCTGCGGCTCGAAGGCCTGGATGCCGAGGCGGTGCAGGGTGGGCGCACGGTTCAGCAGGACGGGGTGCTCGGCGATGACCTCTTCGAGCACGTCCCACACGACCGGGCGGGCCCGCTCGACCATGCGCTTGGCCGACTTGATGTTCTGCGCGTGGTTCAGGTCGACCAGGCGCTTCATCACGAACGGCTTGAAGAGCTCCAGCGCCATGGCCTTCGGCAGACCGCACTGGTGCAGCTTGAGCTGCGGGCCGACGACGATGACCGAACGGGCCGAGTAGTCGACTCGCTTGCCGAGCAGGTTCTGGCGGAAACGACCCTGCTTGCCCTTCAGCATGTCGCTGAGGGACTTCAGCGGGCGGTTGCCCGGGCCGGTGACCGGACGGCCGCGGCGGCCGTTGTCGAACAGCGCGTCGACGGCCTCCTGGAGCATGCGCTTCTCGTTGTTCACGATGATCTCGGGGGCACCGAGGTCGAGCAGGCGCTTCAGGCGGTTGTTGCGGTTGATCACACGGCGGTACAGGTCGTTCAGGTCGGAGGTCGCGAAGCGGCCACCGTCCAGCTGCACCATCGGACGCAGGTCCGGCGGGATGACCGGGACGCAGTCGAGCACCATGCCGTTGGGCTTGTTGCTGGTCTGCAGGAACGCGGAGACGACCTTGAGGCGCTTGAGCGCACGGGTCTTCTTCTGGCCCTTGCCGGTACGGATGATCTCGCGGAGGCGCTCGGCCTCCTCCGCCAGGTCGAAGGTCTCCAGGCGGTCCTTGAGGGCCGCGGCGCCCATCGAGCCGGAGAAGTAGGTGCCGAAGCGGTCGCGCAGCTCGCGGTAGAGCAGCTCGTCGCCCTCGAGGTCCTGGACCTTGAGGTTCTTGAAGCGGGCCCACACCTCGTCGAGGCGGTCGAGCTCGCGCTGCGCGCGGTCGCGCAGCTGCTTCATCTCGCGCTCGGCACCCTCGCGCACCTTGCGGCGCACGTCGGCCTTGGCGCCCTCGGCCTCCAGCTCGGCCAGGTCGGACTCGGCCTTCTTGGCACGGCCTTCGAGGTCGGAGTCGCGGCGGTTCTCGATCTGCTGGCGCTCGACCGAGACGTGCGCCTCCAGGGACGGCAGGTCGCGCTGGCGGCGCTCGTCGTCGACCCAGGTGATCATGTAGGCGGCGAAGTAGATGACCTTCTCGAGGTCCTTCGGCGCCAGGTCGAGCAGGTAGCCGAGGCGGGACGGCACACCCTTGAAGTACCAGATGTGGGTGACCGGGGCGGCCAGCTCGATGTGGCCCATCCGCTCACGGCGCACCTTGGCGCGGGTCACCTCGACGCCGCAGCGCTCACAGATGATGCCCTTGAAGCGGACGCGCTTGTACTTGCCGCAGTAGCACTCCCAGTCCCGGGTCGGACCGAAGATCTTCTCGCAGAAGAGTCCGTCCTTTTCGGGCTTCAGGGTGCGGTAGTTGATGGTCTCCGGCTTCTTGACCTCGCCGTGCGACCACTGGCGGATGTCGTCGGCGGTGGCCAGGCCGATGCGGAGCTCGTCGAAGAAGTTGACGTCAAGCACTGGTCGTCAAGCCCTCTTTCGTGATTCGAGAGTTTGTCTGTGGTCTGAGGGGGGCCTGGGGGCGGGCCGGCTGCTGGGCTTCGTTCAAGCCCGGGCAGCCGGCCCGACCTCCGTCAGACCTCTTCGACGCTGCTCGGCTCGCGCCGGGACAGGTCGATGCCGAGCTCTTCGGCGGCGCGGAAGACGTCCTCGTCGGAGTCCCGCATCTCGATGGACTGGCCGTCCGAGGACAGCACCTCCACGTTGAGGCAGAGCGACTGCATTTCCTTGATGAGAACCTTGAAGGACTCGGGAATGCCGGGCTCGGGGATGTTCTCGCCCTTGACGATGGCCTCGTAGACCTTCACGCGGCCGAGCACGTCGTCGGACTTGATGGTGAGCAGCTCCTGCAGGGCGTACGCGGCGCCGTACGCCTCGAGGGCCCACACCTCCATCTCACCGAAGCGCTGACCACCGAACTGCGCCTTACCACCGAGCGGCTGCTGGGTGATCATCGAGTACGGACCGGTCGAACGGGCGTGCAGCTTGTCGTCGACCAGGTGGTGCAGCTTGAGGATGTACATGTAGCCGACCGAGACCGGCATCGGGAACGGCTCGCCGGAGCGGCCGTCGAACAGGCGGGCCTTGCCCGTGGAGTTCACCAGGCGCTCACCGTCACGGGTGAGGGTGGTGTTGTCCAGCAGACCGGTGATCTCGTCCTCGCGGGCGCCGTCGAAGACCGGGGTGGCGAGGTTGGTGCCACCGGCGACCTGGTCGGCGCCGATCGCCTGGAGGCGCTGGGCCCACTCGTCGGCGAGACCGGAGACGTCCCAACCCTGCTTGGCGAGCCACCCGAGGTGGATCTCCAGGACCTGTCCCGGGTTCATTCGGGACGGGACACCCAGCGGGTTGAGGATGATGTCGACCGGGGTGCCGTCCTCGAGGAAGGGCATGTCCTCGACCGGGAGGATCTTGGAGATGACACCCTTGTTGCCGTGGCGGCCGGCGAGCTTGTCACCGTTGGTGATCTTGCGCTTCTGGGCCACGTAGACACGGACCAGCTGGTTGACACCCGGGGGGAGCTCGTCGCCCTCCTCGCGGTCGAACACGCGCACGCCGATGACCTTGCCGGACTCACCGTGCGGGACCTTCAGCGAGGTGTCGCGGACCTCACGGGCCTTCTCGCCGAAGATCGCGCGGAGCAGGCGCTCCTCGGGGGTCAGCTCGGTCTCACCCTTCGGGGTGACCTTGCCGACGAGGATGTCACCGGTGACGACGTCGGCGCCGATCCGGATGATCCCGCGCTCGTCCAGGTCCGCGAGGACCTCCTCGGAGACGTTCGGGATGTCCCGGGTGATCTCCTCGGGGCCGAGCTTGGTGTCACGGGCGTCGACCTCGTGCTCCTCGATGTGGATCGAGGAGAGGACGTCGTCCTGCACGAGGCGCTGCGACAGGATGATCGCGTCCTCGTAGTTGTGACCCTCCCACGACATGAACGCCACGAGCAGGTTCTTGCCGAGGGCCATCTCGCCCTCGTCGGTGCACGGGCCGTCGGCCAGCACCTGGTTGACCTCGACCCGGGCGCCCTCGTCCACGAGCACCTTCTGGTTGAAGGCGGTGCCCTGGTTGGAGCGGGTGAACTTGGCGGCACGGTACGTGGTGTACGTGCCGTCGTCGTTCGCCACGGTGACGTAGTCGGCCGAGACCTCCTGCACCACGCCGGACTTCTCGGCGGTGATGACGTCGGCCGCGTCGACGGCGCAGCGGTACTCCATGCCGGTGCCGACCAGCGGGGCCTCGCTCTTCAGCAGCGGCACCGCCTGGCGCATCATGTTCGAGCCCATGAGCGCGCGGTTGGCGTCGTCGTGCTCGAGGAACGGGATCATGGCGGTCGCGACCGACACCATCTGGCGCGGCGAGACGTCCATGTAGTCGATCTCGGAGCCCGGGATGTAGTCGATCTCGCCACCACGGCGGCGGACCAGGACACGCGGCTCGGCGAAGTGCAGGTCCGCGGTCAGCGGGGCGTTCGCCTGGGCGATGACGTAGCGGTCCTCCTCGTCGGCGGTGAGGTAGTCCACCTTCTCGGTGACGACACCGTCGACGACCTTGCGGTACGGGGTCTCGATGAAGCCGAAGGCGTTGACCCGGCCGTACGAGGCCAGCGACCCGATCAGACCGATGTTCGGGCCTTCGGGGGTCTCGATCGGACACATGCGGCCGTAGTGCGAGGGGTGCACGTCACGGACCTCGAAGCCGGCGCGCTCACGGGAGAGACCACCGGGACCGAGGGCGGACAGACGACGCTTGTGGGTCAGGCCCGACAGCGGGTTCGTCTGGTCCATGAACTGCGACAGCTGGCTGGTGCCGAAGAACTCCTTGATGGAGGCGACGACCGGCCGGATGTTGATCAGGGTCTGCGGCGTGATCGCCTCGACGTCCTGGGTGGTCATGCGCTCGCGCACGACGCGCTCCATACGGGCGAGACCCGTACGGACCTGGTTCTGGATGAGCTCGCCGACGTTGCGCAGGCGGCGGTTGCCGAAGTGGTCGATGTCGTCGACCTCGACCACGATGTCGCGGCCGGTCTCGTCACGCCACTCGGTCTCACCGGCGTGCAGCTTCACCAGGTACTTGATCGCACCGATGATGTCGGGCTCGGTGAGCACGCCGGAGTCCAGCGACTCGGCGTTGCCCAGCTTCCGGTTGAGCTTGTACCGGCCGACCTTGGCCAGGTCGTAGCGCTTCGGGTTGAAGTACAGGTTCTCCAGAAGCGTCTGCGCGGCCTCGCGCGTCGGCGGCTCGCCCGGGCGCAGCTTGCGGTAGATGTCCAGCAGCGCGTCGTCCTGGCCCTGGGTGTGGTCCTTCTCCAGGGTGTTGCGCATCGACTCGTACTCGCCGAACTCCTCGAGAATCATCTCGTTGGTCCAGCCGAGAGCCTTCAGCAGCACGGTGACGGACTGCTTGCGCTTGCGGTCGATGCGGACGCCGACCATGTCGCGCTTGTCGATCTCCATCTCGAGCCAGGCACCACGCGAGGGGATGACCTTGCAGGAGTAGATGTCCTTGTCGGACACCTTGTCCAGGGTGGAGTCGAAGTACACGCCCGGCGAGCGGACGAGCTGCGACACGACGACACGCTCGGTGCCGTTGATCACGAACGTGCCCTTGTGGGTCATGAGCGGGAAGTCGCCCATGAAGACCGTCTGAGACTTGATCTCACCGGTCTCGTTGTTGGTGAACTCGGCCGTGACGAAGAGCGGGGCCGCGTACGTGAAGTCGCGGTCCTTGCACTCGTCAATGGAGTTCTTCGGCGGCTCGAAACGGTGGTCGCGGAAGGTCAGGGACATCGACCCGCTGAAGTCCTCGATCGGCGAGATCTCCTCGAAGATCTCCTCCAGACCGGACTTGGTGGGGACATCCTGACCAGACTCCAGCGCCTGCTCGACCCGGGACTTCCAGGCCGCGTTGCCGAGCAGCCAGTCAAAGCTCTCGGTCTGCAGGGCCAGGAGGTTCGGGACCTCGAGGGGCTCCTTGATCTTCGCGAACGAGACGCGGAGCGGGGCGGTGGATGCGGCGGAATTGTTCGAGGCGTTGCGCGGCGCGGCCAAGAGGGGGGTCCTTCCGAGGGCTCGGAGCTCACTACGCGCGTACCAGCCGGGCCTGGTCGGGCTAGGTCCCGCCTCCGCGCCACTGGCCTCCGCCGGGGTCGAAACCCCAGGTCAGAGCCGCTTTGCGGAGGCGATGCCAGACCCCATCAGGGCAACGCAAACTCCGGGCGACGAGTCACGGAGCAGCTAACAGGCAGCGCAAAGGGACAGTGTAGCCAAAGGCCACACTGCTGTCCAGCTCTGATTCGGAAACCGAATCGGAGACTCCTCCCGGTAGCCGGGGGCGCGGGCGCCCACCGGGTACTGCTCTAACTCACGTGGAGTCATTTCCCGCCCGAGCCGCTGGTTATGCATCCAGCAGCCAACCAACCGGGCGGACTCGCGCCTTGAGAATCGCGCGCCTCGCCAGGTTCGTCAAGGGCCCGCCGGCGGGGCGGACCTCGACCTGTTCATCGGCCCGAACCCCTCCGGCGTTACAGAAGCCGTGGTCGGGGCCACCGTCGATGACGGTGATCACCATACTCCTCGGCGCCGACAGTACCGAGTGCGCGATCGGCCACACCGGTGGCCGCCCCGCCCCGGACGGCTGGCGGGGCGGGGCGGGGCCGGAAACGCAAAAGACCGGGCCGACCACCCGCAAGGGTGATCGGCCCGGTCTCAGGCCCCCTCAGAGGGGGCGAGAAGTCACTTGACGGTGACCTTGGCGCCGGCGGCCTCGAGGGCAGCCTTGGCCTTCTCGGCAACGTCCTTGGCAACCTTCTCCAGGACCTTGGCACCAGCGGTGTCAACGAGGTCCTTGGCCTCCTTCAGGCCGAGGGAGGTCAGGGTGCGCACCTCCTTGATGACCTGGATCTTCTTGTCACCGGCGCCATCGAGGATGACGTCGAACTCGTCCTGCTCCTCGACGGCCTCAACGGCAGCCGGGCCACCGGCGGCGGCAACGGCGACCGGGGCGGCGGCGGTGACGTCGAACTTCTCCTCGAAGGCCTTCACGAAGGCGGCGAGCTCGATGAGGGTGAGCTCCTCGAACTGCGCGAGCAGCTCGTCCTGGGACAGCTTCGCCATGATTGGCGTCCTTCCACTAAATCGGCAGGTGGTGCCGGATGTACGGGATGGCGGGCGTACGGGCCCGCAGCGAGGCGTGAGCCTGCCGAATTACTCGGCGGCCGCGTCCTCGGCGGCGGGAGCCGGCGTACCGGCACCGCCCTGCTCGACCTTGTCGCGCAGCGCGTCCACAGTGCGGACGAGCTTCGACGGCAGGGCCTGGAAGAGCGCGGCAGCCTGGGACTGCTTGGCCTTCAGGGCACCCGCCAGCTTGGCGAGCAGCACCTCGCGGGACTCGAGGTCCGCGAGCTTCTTGATCTCATCGGCGGACAGCGCCTTACCATCAAGGACACCGCCCTTGATGATGAGAGCGGGGTTCTCCTTGGCGAAGTCACGCAGAGCCTTCGCCGACTCCACCGGGTCACCGGTGACGAAGGCAACAGCCGTCGGACCGTTGAACAGGTCGTCGAGCTCGGAGATCCCGGCCTCGTTGGCCGCGATCTTGGTCAGCGTGTTCTTCACCACGGCGTACTCGGCGTTGTCGCCGAGCGAGCGACGCAGGGTCTTGACCTGCTTCACCGAGAGACCGCGGTACTCGGTCAGCAGCGCCGCGGAGGAGCCACGGAACTTGTCCGTGATCTCGGCGACGGCGGCAGCCTTGTCGGGCCTGGCCATAGGCTTACGCCTCCTTCCGTGATGTAGAAGTCCGGCCGACCGCGAAAGTCGACCATTCACGCCTCGAACCGACCGGACGGAAGGAAAGCCCTTGCAGAAATGCAATGAGCCCCGGTGCGCAGGGGCACGGGGCTCGAAACGACCTCAACGGGCATTCACGCGAACGCGGACCCGGAAGTCGAAGCTCCAGACACACCTGCGCGGGCTGCCTGCGACGAATCGCAGATCCTTCGGCCACCGAACTCCCTGACGGGGGCGCGGCGACAACCAGCGGTCTTTGGCTTCGGTAACAGTAACCGGACTCGTCCGGACGACGCAAATCGCCCTCGGACGGGTGAACCGGAACGGGCCCGAGGGGCCCGGAAGGGCTCAGCGGACGAGCGGGGAGACCGTCCGCACGCCGGTGTCCACGGTGTCCGTCTCGGCCGGGGCCTGGGCCGACAGCAGCGGGCCGGCCAGGTCGGAGTAGAGCACCGAGTCGTCCGCCCGGCCGCTGTCCCCGTTGCCGGTGCGCTGCAGCCGGACCAGCTGGTCCTTGTCGTTCAGCCAGAGGTCCAGGGTGAGCGAGAGCGAGCCGCCGGGGGCCAGCGCGGCCCGCAGGCCGTCCCGGCGGGCCTGGGTCAGCTGGGTCTGGGCGGCCGCGTACTTCTCGGCGGTGGTGGTCACCCGGTAGTGCTCGACGGTGGAGTCCTCGAGCTTCTCCTCGCCGACGAAGGCCGGCTCCGCCCCGTCGGCGGTGGCCGCGGCCAGCGCCTCGACCGGGTTCAGCAGGTCGATCAGCCCCGCGTACGGGACCTCCTTGTGCCCGTCCGGGTCGGGCGGGACGGAGAAGCGCTCCCAGTGCTTGCCGCCGTGCTTGGCCGCGGTGGCGGCGTCACCGCCCTGGTAGCCGACGGTGTCCACGACGATCAGCTGCTCGGCGTCGCCCGGGGTGGAGCGCTTGAGCTGCACCGCCGTCTTGGGCGCCCAGAACACCGGACCGGAGCCGGCGTCCGCGCCCAGCCGGTAGCTGACCTTGGCCCGGCGGGCGGTCTGCATGGCCAGCTGGGCGGAGAGCAGCACCCCGTGCGGGGACCGGTCGGTCGGCTTGGCCGGCCCGGTCGGGGTGGCGGCCGAGGCGGAGGCGCTGCTCGCGCTGGAGCCGGCCGACGGCGCGGCGGGCGCGTCCCCGCCCCCGCCGCAGCCGGTCAGCCCGCTCGCGAGCAGGGCGACGACGGCCACTGCCGCCAGCCGCTGCCGTCCCGCCATCGTCCGTTCCTCTCTCACCCGGCCACCTTGCCACCCGGACCTGGTCCGGCGGGACGCCGGGTCAGCTGCCGGCGCCGCCCGGGGCGAGCTTCGCCAGGTCGGCGAGGGTGAGGAAGTCCACCGGGGTGGACGCGATCACCGGCGTGCCGTAGTCCGAGTAGCTCACGGAGACGTTCATCGGTCCGGCCTTGGTGTCGGCGTGCTCCGTCCGCTTGACCACCAGCTGGTCGGCGTCGACCCAGACGTCGACCTGCTCGCTGGTGACCCCGGCCTTGTCCAGGTTCTGCTTGATCCGGTCGGCCTGCTCCTGGGTCACGCCCCGGCCGCTCGCCTTGATCAGGTCGGCTGCGGCGATCTCGCCGGAGTAGTGGGTGGCGGCCTTGCCGTTCACCGTCTCCGGGCCGACCTCGGTGACCTGGCCGCCGGCGATCAACGTCCGGACGCCCTGGACCGGATCCGCGCTCTGGAGCTGGTCGGTCGAGCCCCCGGACATCTTGGCCAGCTCTTCCTTGGAGTAGCGCAACCAGTGCGGGCCGCCCCCGCTCTGGACCATCTCGCCGCCCAGACCCATGTACATCGCGTCCGGCGTGTACAGGTAGTGCACCTTCGGCCCACCGGTCAGCGGCTCCAGGACCTTGGCCATCGGAGAGCCCGTCAGGTCCATGGTCAGGTCGGCCTCCAGGCCGTCGGACCAGCCCATCGCCCCCTGGCCCTTCATGGTGACCTGGCCGACCGTGATCTCCTCGGTGATCTTGGCCGACTTGGCCGCGCCGGTCTTCTTGGTGACCTGCTCCAGGAAGACGGCCGGGCTCACCTTGGCCGGCGGGGCG
Organism: Kitasatospora sp. NPDC096128; assembly: GCF_040303105.1. Classification (NCBI taxonomy): domain Bacteria; kingdom Bacillati; phylum Actinomycetota; class Actinomycetes; order Kitasatosporales; family Streptomycetaceae; genus Kitasatospora; species Kitasatospora sp. NPDC096128. The sequence goes on from NZ_JBEOSP010000003.1 coordinate 251,237, forward strand.
GCCTGGGTGGCGGCGGTCGTCGCGGCGGCAGCGGTGGTCGGCGCGGCCGGGGCGGCGTTCTTGCCGTCGGAGTCGTTGTTGTTGCAGGCGGTCGCGGTCAGCGCCAGAGCGGCGAGGACGACGGCGACGGCGGCCTTCTGAGTTCCAGCCATGGTGTTCCCCCCTTGAGAACCCCCGGGCGCGCGGGCGCCCGGGGCGGTAGCCGGTGGTCGGTGCGGGTGGTGCGGCTGGTGCGGGTGGATCAGCCGAACAGCTTGAGCAGATCGGCCTGGGAGCCGAGGTCGCCGGCGGCGGGCGCCTCGACCTTGGTGGCGCTGCCGAGGTCGGAGTACTTGACGGTGACGGCCTTGGACTCGCCGTTGGTGTCGCCGAACTCCTGGTACTTGACCAGCTCCTGCTTGCCGTTCAGCCAGAAGTCGATGGTGAGGGTCTTGCCGTCCTCCTCCAGGGTCTTCTGGACGGACTGGCGCTGCTCCGCGGTGAGCGAGGTCATGCCGGCCACCAGGGTGGCGGTCTCCTCGACGGCCCGCAGGTGGGTGGTCTGGACGCCGTCCACGCTCTCCTCGCCGACCTTGCTGAGCTTGCCGCTCGCGGCCGCGATGGTGAGCTGGGCGACCGGGTTCACCATCTGACCCATCACCACGAAGGCGCCGCCCATCTCCTCCGAGGCGGGCACCTTGACCCAGTGCTTCCCCTGCAGGGTCGCGGCCGTGGCGTCGTCGCCGCCGACGTAGGCGTCGGCCCCGATCACCCGGATCTTGAGCTTCTTGCCGCCCATGTCGCTGGACACGTCCACGGCGACCTTGCCCGGGTCCTTCCAGTCGGCGGTGCCGCTGCCGCCCGGGCTGGAGGGGTCCGGGGAGGTCATGGCGACCTTGCCGCTGCCGGCCTTCTGCATCACCAGGGCGGAGGCGGCCAGGGCGGCCTTCGGGTCAGCGGACAGCCCGGCCGCGACCGAGTCGGCGGCGCCCTTGCTGTCACCGGCCGCCTTGCTGTCACTGCCGCCCTTGCTGCCGCAGGCGGTGGCGCCGACCAGCAGGAGGGCGGTGGTCGCCACGGTGGCGGCGAGACGGACAGCGCGCATGGAGGTACCCCCGTAAGTTCTTCGGAAGAGCCGATCCTCAGCTTCTTCTCAGCCGGGACTCTAACGGATCGCCAGGGCCTGCCCGCACCGGATATCCCCTCCCGTCACCCGGCCGCGGCGGGCGTCGTGTCCCCCGGTCCGGAGGCTGAGACATCCGTCGTGGTCACCGTGGTTCCGGCACTCCCCCGCGCCGTCTCACGCAGCTTCATCAGCCGTCGGCCGGGCCCGACCCAGACGTCGAACCCGATGTCGGCGACGCCGCGCTGCCGGTACCAGCCGACCACCGCGGCGAGCTGCTGCGGGTCCAACTCCCGGTACGCGCCGAAGTAGTCGGCCACCGGGGCGGAGCCCTGGTAGTGCGCGACGGTCGTCCCGGCGAGCTGCTCGGCGCCGAGCGAGCCGAGCCGGTCGGTCTGGGCGATCGCGTACGCCCGGCTGCCCGGATTGGTGACCAGGGCCGTCATCCAGCCGCCCGCGTAGCCGCCGGGGCCGGCCCCGGCCGCCGGGTCGATCGACTCCGCGGTGGCCCGCTCGGCGTGCTTGGCCGCGCCGCTCTGGTAGGCGAGGTCGAGCGCGCCGTCCCGGAGGGTCAGCTGCCCGGCGCCCAGTTCGTCGGTGACGGTCAGCGCGGCCTCGTCCCGGTCGCCCCAGACCAGGGTGCCGCCCGCGGTGCGGCGGCCGTCCGGGCCCTCCCGCACCAGGTCGATCCGGGCGCCGCCGGTGTCGTCCAGGGCCTGGGCGGCCGCGAGCACCACCTGCTTGGGCGGGATCGGCGCCGGCTCACCGGGGACGCGGGTGCCGGGGGCGGCCAGCACGCTGCAAGCGGTGGTGGCACCGAGCAGCAGCAGGGCAGCCGCGAGCGTGGCGGGGCGAAGGGCGGGCGGCACGGCACACTCCTGCGGTCACAGGTTCTCCACATGATCTGACCGGCAGAGCGTACGACGACTCGGTCAACCGTTCCCATTCACCCGTGTCCCGATCCCGCAACCGTTTCCGCGCCCGCACCGCCGGCCCGCACCACCGGGACCACTGCCGCGCCACCGGGCCGCAGCGCAGAACGACGACGGGCCCGCACCCCCGGTGAAGGGGGTGCGGGCCCGTCGTACGGACTGCTCTAGAGCACTGGGGCTCAGACCGCGGCCGGGTCCTCCTCGACGAGGAGGTTGCGGGTGCGGTTCGGGTCCACCAGGATGCCGGGGCCCATGGTGGTCGAGAACGCGGTCTTCTTGATGTAGCGGCCCTTGGCGGCGGACGGCTTGGCGCGGAGCACCTCGTCCAGCGCGGCGGCGTAGTTCTCGACCAGCTGCTCGTCGGTGAAGGAGGCCTTACCGATGATGAAGTGCAGGTTCGAGTGCTTGTCGACGCGGAACTCGATCTTGCCGCCCTTGATCTCGTTCACGGCCTTGGCCGTGTCCGGGGTCACGGTGCCGGTCTTCGGGTTCGGCATCAGACCACGGGGACCGAGCACGCGGCCCAGGCGGCCGACCTTGCCCATGAGGTCCGGGGTGGCGACGACGGCGTCGAAGTCGAGGCGGCCCTTGGCAACCTCGTCGATGAGCTCGTCGGAACCGACGATGTCGGCACCCGCAGCACGCGCGGCCTCGGCACGCTCGCCGGTCGCGAAGACCAGGACCCGAGCGGTCTTACCGGTGCCGTGCGGGAGGATCACGGTGCTGCGGACCATCTGGTCGGCCTTGCGCGGGTCGACGCCCAGACGCATGGCGACCTCGACGGTGCCGTCGAACTTGGTGGTGCTGGTCGCCTTGGCGAGGCGGACGGCCTCGAGGGGGGCGTAAAGGCGCTCGCGGTCGACCTTGGCGTCCGCGGCCTTCAGAGCCTTGCTGCGCTTCACTGCTGCTCCTGAATGGTGATTGGAGTTGTGGTATTCGACGGGCCTGCGCAGGCCCTACCACAGGGACGGCTGAGCCGGTTTGCCCCTGACGGGACGGTGGGCTTGATCAGCCCTCGACGGTGATGCCCATCGACCGGGCGGTGCCGGCGATGATCTTCTCCGCCGCGTCCAGGTCGTTGGCGTTCAGGTCGGGCATCTTGGTGGCGGCGATGTCGCGGACCTGGGCGCTGGTGAGCTTGGCGACCTTGGTCTTGTGCGGCTCGCTGGAGCCCTTGTCGATACCGGCGGCCTTCAGGATGAGGCGCGCGGCCGGCGGCGTCTTCGTGATGAAGGTGAAGGAACGGTCCTCGTAGACCGTGATCTCCACCGGCACGATCATGCCGCGCTGCGACTCGGTCGCAGCGTTGTAGGCCTTGCAGAACTCCATGATGTTGACGCCGTGCTGGCCCAGCGCGGGGCCGACCGGCGGCGCCGGGTTGGCCGCGCCGGCGTTGATCTGGAGCTTGATAAGCCCCGTGACCTTCTTCTTCTTGGGAGGCATGTCTCTCCGGGTCCTTCCGAGAGGTGATTGCTGGTGCGTGCGGACCGGGGCGACACCCGGTCGCCAGCACACACATCAGGCCAGGCTAACGCGTCTGCGCCGCTGGACCAAAACGGATTCGGGGCGGGGGCCGACGGCCCCCGCCCCGAATCCGAAGACCGTGTGACTAGTTCTTCTGGATCTGGTCGAAGGAGAGCTCGACCGGGGTCTCCCGGCCGAAGATCTCGACCAGGCCCTTGACCTTCTTCGAGTCGGGGTTGATCTCGTTGATGGTCGCCTGGAGGGTCGCGAACGGGCCGTCGGTGACGGTGACCGAGTCGCCGACCTCGAAGTCCAGCACCTGGATCTCGCTCGGCTTGACCGGCGAGGGCTTGCCGGCCTCCTTGGCGGCCTGGCGCTCGACGTCCGGGGCGAGCATCTTGACGACCTCGTCCAGGGTCAGCGGGTACGGGTCGTAGGCGTTGCCGACGAAGCCGGTGACACCCGGGGTGTTTCGCACGACGCCCCAGGACTCCGGGGTGAGGTCCATGCGGACCAGGACGTAGCCGGGGAGCTTGTTCTGCCGGATGGTCTTGCGGTCGCCGTTCTTGATCTGGACGACCTCCTCCTGCGGCACCTCGGCCTGGAAGATGTACTCCTCGACGTTCAGCGAGACGGCGCGCTGCTCCAGGTTCTGCTTCACCCGGTTCTCGTAGCCGGCGTAGGTGTGGATCACGTACCACTCGCCCGGCATGAAGCGCAGGTCCTCGCGGAACTTGGCGACCGGGTCGACCTCGGCCTCGACGGCCTCGTCCTCGGCGGACTCCTCGTCGGCCGACTCCTCGGCGGCGAGCTCCTCGTCGCCCTCCACGTGCAGAGCGGCCTCCTCGGCGGGCTCGCCGGCCGCGGCCTCGTCGTACGCCTCGACCTCGTCCTCGTCGCTGTCCGCGGCGTCGACGATCTGCTCGGCGGACTCCGCGTCGACAGCCAGCTCGGCCGCGTCCAGCTCGGCGGCGACATCCGCCTCGCGGACGGTCTCGTCGGCGTCGTACAGGGGGGACTCAGACACTGTGGCTGCTTCTTTCCTGGAGATGGTGAAGGTGGCGCGCTCCGGAACCGGCCCGGCGCGCGGCCGCTCGCGCGGGCGCCAGGAGAGGTCTCGGAGACTTCAACAGTACCGAGTCCACGGTACGCGCGCGTACGTCCGCCGCCGACAGCTCGACCCGGACCGATGATTCGGCCCGGGTCGGGAGGTGGTTCGGAGGTGGGGGCTCGATCAGCCGAAGACCAAGAGGCTCAGCTTGGCGAAGCCGTAGTCGAGGCCGTAGACGAAGCCCATCACGACCACGACGAAGGTCACCACGACCGCGGTGTAGTTGGTGAGCTCGCTCCGAGTGGGCCAGACGACCTTGCGCAGCTCGGCGATGATCTGGCGGTAGAACAGACCCATTCGCGCGAACAGGCCCTTCTTGGCCCGCTTGCCGGACTTCTTCTGCTTGCCCGAGGTCTTGTCGCCCTCGGCAGCAGCGGTCTCGGCAGCGCCGTCGGTCCCCTCGGGGTTGCCGCTCTCAGGCGTTGCGGTGGAGCCCGTGGTCTCCGTCACTCGTCCTCACCTGAATCCGGGTCCGGCCGAACATCGCCTGCGTACCCGTTTCAGGCACGAGCGGTCGGCTTAAGCGGTGCTGATCGGTGCCCTCTCCGCATCAAGCCCGCTCGCTCTGTGGAGCGAACGGGCTGAATACGGGTCAAGCAGCAGGGCAAGAGGGACTCGAACCCCCAACCGCCGGTTTTGGAGACCGGTGCTCTACCAATTGAGCTATTGCCCTACAGAACCTCGCGGCTCCTGGTGGCGACCAACCTACCGCATCTCCCCCCGCTGTCCGTACAGGCGGTGAAAGCTCCGGTCTTCTTCGGTGGGCCGTCGAGGAGCGAGTGTACGTGGTCGAGGGGTGTTTGGTCGAACCTCTTCTTCCGGGACCGCCGGATGCCCGGCGGATGTCCGGCCCGGTGGGGCGGACACCGGCGGATCGCCGGGGGCCGTCGGGGGCCGCCGGGGGCCGTCATGCGGACGGAGCCGTACGGATGCTGAAACCGCCATGCCCGGTCCGTCCCGGTTCTGCGACGATGCACGCATGAGCGCTTCCACCCCGCAGCCCGACCAGTCCATCCGCCCCGCCGACCGCCGGGTCTCCGCCCGGATCGGCGCGATCGCCGAGTCCGCGACCCTCGCCGTGGACGCCAAGGCCAAGGCCCTCAAGGCCGCCGGCCGCCCGGTGATCGGCTTCGGCGCCGGCGAGCCCGACTTCCCCACGCCGGACTACATCGTCGAGGCGGCCGTCGAGGCCTGCCGCGACCCGAAGAACCACCGTTACACCCCGGCGGGTGGCCTGCCCGAGCTGAAGACCGCGATCGCCACCAAGACGCTGCGCGACTCCGGCTACCAGGTGGACGCCTCCCAGGTGCTGGTCACCAACGGCGGCAAGCAGGCGATCTACGAGGCCTTCGCGGCGATCCTGGACCCGGGCGACGAGGTCATCGTCCCGGCCCCGTACTGGACCACCTACCCGGAGTCGATCCAGCTGGCCGGCGGCGTCCCGGTGGAGGTCGTCGCGGACGAGACCACCGGCTACAAGGTCTCGGTCGAGCAGCTGGAGGCCGCCCGCACCGAGAACACCAAGGTGGTGCTGTTCGTCTCGCCGTCCAACCCGACCGGCGCGGTGTACACCCGGGACGAGGCCGAGGCGATCGGCCGCTGGGCGCTGGAGCACGGCCTGTGGGTGCTCACCGACGAGATCTACGAGCACCTGGTCTACGGCGACGCGACCTTCACCTCGCTGCCGGCCCTGCTGCCCGAGCTGGCCGACAAGTGCATCGTGGTCAACGGCGTGGCCAAGACCTACGCGATGACCGGCTGGCGGGTGGGCTGGGTGATCGGCCCCAAGGACGTGATCAAGGCCGCGACCAACCTGCAGTCGCACGCCACTTCCAACGTCTCCAACGTCGCCCAGCGCGCCGCGATCGCCGCCGTGGCCGGCGACCTCTCCGCCGTGCACGAGATGCGCACCGCCTTCGACCGCCGCCGCAAGACCATCGTGCGGATGCTCAACGAGATCGAGGGCATCATCTGCCCCGAGCCCGAGGGCGCCTTCTACGCCTACCCGTCGGTCAAGGGCTTGCTGGGCAAGGAGATCCGCGGCCGGCGCCCGCAGACCTCCGCCGAGCTGGCGAGCCTGATCCTGGACGAGGTCGAGGTCGCCGCCGTCCCGGGCGAGGCCTTCGGCACCCCCGGCTACCTGCGGTTCTCCTACGCGCTCGGCGACGAGGACCTGGTCGAGGGCATCAGCCGGATCCAGAAGCTGCTCGGCGAGGCCCGCGACTGACGTCCGCCGTCAACCGGACGTGCGGGGTTCACCCGCCACTCCGCCCTCTTTCACCCCTTCGGGGGACGGAAAGAGGGCGGTTCCCGTTTGGGGGCCTCATACGGCAGTATCGGAAAATGGAACGCCTGTTGAACCCGCGAGACGTCAGGGGCCTCCCGAAGGCCCACCTGCACCTGCACTTCACCGGCTCGATGCGGCCCGCCACCCTGCTGGAGCTGGCCGACAAGCACGGCGTTCGCCTGCCGGAGGCGCTCAGCTCCGGCGAGCCGCCCAAACTGCGCGCCACCGACGAGCGCGGCTGGTTCCGCTTCCAGCGCCTGTACGACACCGCCCGCTCGGTGCTCCGGGACGAGTCGGACATCCGCCGGCTGGTCCTGGAGACCGCCGAGGACGAGCGGCGGGACGGCTCCCGCTGGCTGGAGATCCAGGTCGACCCGACCTCCTACGCGCCCCGGCTGGGCGGGCTGATCCCCGCGCTGGAGCTGATCCTGGACGCGGTCGAGCACGCCGCCACGGCGACCGGGGTCGGCATCCGGGTGCTGGTCGCGGCGAACCGGATGAAGTCCCCGATGGACGCCCGGACGCTGGCCCGGCTCGCCGTCCGCTACGCCGACCACGGCGTGGTCGGCTTCGGCCTCTCCAACGACGAGCGCCGCGGCCTGGCCCGGGACTTCGACCGGGCCTTCGAGATCGCCCGCAAGGGCGGACTGCTGGCCGCCCCGCACGGCGGCGAGCTGGCCGGGCCGGAGTCCGTCCGGGACTGCCTGGACGACCTGGGCGCGGGCCGGATCGGCCACGGCGTGCGGGCCGCCGAGGACCCGCGGCTGATGGCCCGGCTGGCGGACCGCCAGATCACCTGCGAGGTCTGCCCGTCCTCCAACGTCTCGCTCGGCGTCTACGAGAGCCCGGACGAGGTGCCGCTGCGCCGGCTGTTCGACGCCGGGGTGCCGCTGGCGCTCGGCGCGGACGACCCGCTGCTGTTCGGCAGCCGGCTGGCCGACCAGTACGACCTGGCCCGCGCCGCCCTGGGCTTCAGCGACGCCGAACTCGCCGAGCTGGCACGGCAGTCGGTGCGCGGCTCGTGCGCCCCGGAGGCCGTCCGCAAGGAGCTGCTGGCGGACATCGACGCCTGGCTGGTCGACGGGCACCCGGCCGGCTGAGGCCCCGGAGGCGGGCCTAGGGTGTCCGGCCCTAGAGCTTGACGCCCACCATCACGGGCTCGTTCACCAGCTCCACCCCGAAGGCCTCGCGGACCCCGTCCCGGATCTCCCGGGCCAGGGCCAGCAGGTCCTCGGCGGTGGCCGCGCCGCGGTTGGTGAGCGCCAGGGTGTGCTTGGTGGAGAGCGTGGCCGGGCCGTCGCCGTAGCCCTTGCCGAAGCCCGCCCGGTCGATCAGCCAGGCCGCCGAGGTCTTGGTGCAGCCCTCCGGGGCCGGGTAGGCGGGGGCGTTCTCGGTGCCCGGGCGGGTGCGGAAGGACTCGTACTGCGCCGCGGTGAGCACCGGGTTGGTGAAGAAGGAGCCGGCCGACCAGGTGTCGTGGTCCGCCGGGTCCAGCACCATGCCCTTGCCGGAGCGCAGTCCCAGCACCGCGTCGTACGCGTCGGCCAGCGGCACCCGCTCGCCCTGCTCGACGCCGAAGTGCTTGGCCACCTCGGCGTACTTGACCGGGGTGGAGAGCCCGGCGTGGTCCGCCAGGGCGAACCGCACCCGCAGCACCACGTAGCGGTCCGGCTGGGCCTTGAAGCGGCTGTGCCGGTAGGAGAAATCGCACTCGGCGTTGCCCAGCGTGACCACCTCGCCCGCCGTGCGGTCGTACGCGACCACCTCGGTGACCGTCTGGGCCACCTCCTGGCCGTAGGCGCCGACGTTCTGCACCGGCGTCGCGCCGGCCGAGCCGGGGATGCCGGCCAGGAACTCGATGCCGGCCAGGCCGTGCTCGCGCACCGCGCGGGCGACCGCCTCCGACCACACCTCGCCGGCCGCCAGCTCCAGCACGGTGCCGTCCAGGGCGAACCCGGTGGTGGCGATCCGCAGCACCGTGCCGGGGAAGCCGGCGTCGCCGATCACCAGGTTGGAGCCGCCGCCGAGGACCAGCAGCGGCTCGCCGGCCGCGTCGGCCTCGCGCACGGCGGCGATCACCTCGTCGTCGGTGTGGGCGGTCACCAGCCGACGGGCCGGGCCGCCGAGCCGGAGCGTGGTGAGCGGGGCGAGGGGGGCGTCGTTTTCTACCAGCACGCCCACCAGCGTACGGGGACGGGGGCGGCCGAGCGGCCGCCCCCCCCCCCCACAACACGTGTGGGGGGCCCCCCCCCAACAACCAATACGCGCCAC